>CAXTTB010000033.1:0-11092 GCA_964246905.1 uncultured Acetobacteraceae bacterium
CCGCCAACATATCCCTATCCATACTCACCGATACAACTGTCAACGAACACAACGCCCGAAGGCGAAAAGCCGAACCGAACGCGCCGCGTCCGGTGAGCAGCTATCTAGTCGCTGCCCCCGATCATGTCAACGACGTGGCAGAATGAGGTCAGATCAGCTTCATCATTGAAAACATTGGTTTTCAAGACAGACTGACCTGATCCCAAGTTCATCCAGGCTTCTTCATGGCTGCCATGCGGAGTACATCAAGCATCCTAGCGCCGACGTAGCCCCGCTTTCCCGCCCTCACGCAGCCGCCGACACCTGCTCGCTCAACACCAACCCGTCCCGGGTTGCCGACACGTCAACTATCGAATTGTCGTGGATCGCCCCTTCCAGCAGCTTCTGCGCCAAGGGGTTCTGCAGGCTGCGCTGGATCACCCGCTTCAACGGCCGGGCGCCATAGACCGGATCGTATCCCGCCTCCGCCAGCCAGTCGGTCGCCCGCTGGTCGAGGTGCAGCGCGATCTTGCGGTCCGCCAGCATGTCGCGCAGCCGGGCCAACTGGATGTCCACGATCACGGCCATGTCGCTCCGCTGCAGGCGGCGGAACAGCACGATCTCGTCCAGCCGGTTCAGGAACTCGGGCCGGAAGTGCTCCCGCACCATCCGCATGACCTGGGCCTGCGCGATGGCCGAGATCGCGCCGTCCTCCTGCGCCGCCAGCACGTCGCTTCCCAGGTTGCTGGTCAGCACGATGATGGTGTTGCGGAAATCGACCGTGCGCCCCTGCCCGTCCGTCAGCCGCCCGTCGTCGAGCACCTGCAGCAGCACGTTGAAGATGTCCTCGTGCGCCTTCTCCACCTCGTCGAACAGGATCACCTGATACGGACGCCGCCGCACCGCCTCCGTCAGCACGCCGCCCTCGTCGTAACCGACATAGCCCGGCGGCGCGCCGATCAGCCGGCTGACCGCGTGCTTCTCCATGAACTCGCTCATGTCGATCCGCAGCATCGCCCGGTCGTCGTCGAACAGGAACGCCGCCAGCGCCTTGGTCAGCTCGGTCTTGCCCACCCCGGTCGGGCCGAGGAACAGGAAGCTGCCGATGGGACGGTTCGGGTCCTGCAGGCCCGCCCGCGCCCGGCGCACCGCGTTCGCCACGTGCTGCAGCGCGTCCTCCTGCCCCACGACCCGGCGGCGCAGCTCGTCCTCCATGCGAAGCAGCTTGGCCCGCTCGCCCTCCAGCATCCGGTCCACCGGCACGCCGGTCCAGCGGGACACCACGGCGGCGATCTGCTCCGCCGTCACGGCCTCGTTCACCAGGCCGCCCGCCGGGCTTGCGCTGTCATGGGCGCCGGCGATCCGGCGTTCCAGGTCGGGCACCGTGCCGTAGATCAGCTCGCTGGCCCGCGCCAGGTCGCCGCGGCGCCGGGCCGCCTCGATCTCGCCGCGCGCCTGGTCCAACTGCTCGTTCAGCCTCTGGGTGTCCGCAACCCGGCTCTTCTCGCCGGCCCACGCCGCCGTCATCGCGTCGGACTTCTCGCCGAGGTCGGCGATCTCCTTCTCCAGGCGCACAAGCCGCTCCTGCGAGTTGGCGTCGGTCTCCTTCCGCAGCGCCTCGCGCTCGATCCGCAACTGCATCAGCCGCCGATCCAGCTCGTCCAAAGCCTCGGGCTTGCTGTCCACCGCCATGCGCAGGCGGGACCCGGCCTCGTCCACCAGGTCGATCGCCTTGTCCGGCAGGAAGCGGTCGCTGATGTAGCGGTTGCTGAGCGTCGCCGCGGCCACCAGGGCGCCGTCGGTGATCCGCACGCCGTGGTGCAGCTCGTACTTGTCCTTGATGCCGCGCAGGATGCTGATGGTGTCCTCGACGCTCGGCTCGCCGACGAACACCGACTGGAAGCGCCGGGCCAGCGCCGCGTCCTTCTCGATGTACTTGCGGTACTCGTCGAGCGTGGTCGCGCCCACGCAGTGCAGCGCGCCGCGTGCCAGCTCGGGCTTGAGCAGGTTGCTCGCGTCCATCGCGCCGTCCGCCTTGCCGGCGCCGACCAGGGTGTGCATCTCGTCGATGAACAGCACGATCTCGCCCTGGGCCGACTCGATCTCCTTGAGCACCGCCTTGAGCCGCTCCTCGAACTCCCCGCGGAACTTGGCGCCCGCCACCAGCGCGCCCAGGTCCAGCGCCATGACCCGCTTGTTGCGGAGGCTCTCCGGCACGTCGCCGTTGACGATGCGGAGCGCCAAGCCCTCGACGATGGCGGTCTTGCCGACGCCGGGTTCGCCGATCAGCACGGGGTTGTTCTTGGTGCGCCGGGCGAGGATCTGGATGGTGCGGCGGATCTCCTCGTCGCGCCCGATCACCGGGTCGAGCTTGCCGTCCCGTGCCAGGGCCGTCACGTCGCGCGCATACTTCTTCAACGCCTCGAACCCGGCTTCGGCGTTGGGGCTGTCCACCTTGCGCCCCTTGCGGATGTCGGCCACCGCCCGCTCCAAAGCCTGCGTCGTCGCGCCGCCCGCACGCAGCGCCCGGGCCGCCGGGCCGTCCCCTGCGGCGAGCGCCAGCAGCAGCCGGTCCTGCGCGACGTACTCGTCCCCCGCCTTGGTCGCGGCCTGCTGCGCGTTGTCCAGCACGCGGACCAAATCGGGCGTCGCCTGCGGCTGGCCGGCGCCGGAGCCTTGCACCTTGGGGATGCGCGCCACCTCGGCATCCGCCGCCCGCTTCACCGCCGCGGCATCGCCCCCAGCGGCCTGGATCAGCCCGGCAGCGGCGCCTTGCTCGTCGTCCAGCAGCGCCTTCAACAGGTGCTCCGGAGTCAGCCGCTGGTTGAACTCGCGGATCGCGATGGTCTGTGCGGCTTGCAGGAAGCCGCGGGACCGTTCAGTCAGTTTCTCGATGTCCATCTCACGTCCCTATAACCAGGCAACGCGCACATGACGGCCCCTGAAAAGGCAGCCGTCGCAAGTGCTTGCACGGATGAAATAGGGAGCGGAGCCAGGCGTCTCAAGCAGCGGCGGCCCTGCAAACGCCGCCTGCCGTTATCGGAAACTACTCAGGCCGCAACGTCCGGAGGCGCCCGCCGGAACGCCGCGTCAAGCCGCCGCCGCATCCCGCCGATCCGCCCGACCCCCGCCAGCCGGCGGTCCAGGAAGGCCAACGTGTCCGCGTCGTCGTCGCTGCCGTCGTTCAGCCAATACAGCAAGGTCGAGCCATACACCCCGGCCAAAATGGCGCGCTTGGTGTACCAACTGAAATCGACCGAACCATCCCCGGCCGCGAACCAGATGCTGTCCACCGTCCGTGCGGTGCAGCGCAGCGCGATCCCGGCATTGCCCGGCACGGCCAGCACCGCCAGTGCCCGGCGCACCGCGTCCTTGTAGGGCCGGTTCTGCTCGAAGCGCAGCGCGATGATCGCCCGCACCCGCTTGGACAGGCCCAGGGCCGACACGTCGGCCGCCACGGCGCCCTCCTCCATCCAACGGTCGCCCAGGT
Source organism: uncultured Acetobacteraceae bacterium (assembly GCA_964246905.1). GTDB lineage: Bacteria > Pseudomonadota > Alphaproteobacteria > Acetobacterales > Acetobacteraceae > CAHJXG01. The sequence continues at coordinate 3,470 of CAXTTB010000033.1, forward strand.
CGCAATACGCCTCCACCATGTCGGGCACGCCACCAGGGAACAGCAGGTCAGCGTCCGGCCCGGCGGCGGCGCGCAACGCGGCCATCGTCCAGCCGTCGAACGGCACGTTCGGCAGCAGCGCCTCGATGGCGGCGTCGCGCTCGGGGCTGCGTTCGGGCGGTTGGAACATGGGTCTAGGTCCTTGGTTGGGGAGAACTGGCGCGGGCCAGCTCCTCGTTGAAGCCGAACAAGCGGAAGTCGGTCATCCGCATCGGGTACAGGATGCCGTCGAGGTGGTCGTTCTCATGCTGCACGACCCCGGCGTGGAAGCCGCTGGCGTCGGCGCCGACCGGCTGCCCGTCCACATCGACCCCGCGGTAGCGCACCCGGGTGTGGCGCGGCACGGCGGCGCGCAGGCCCGGGATCGACAGGCAGCCTTCCCAGCGGAGCGCCATCTCCTCGCCGAGCGCCTCGACGACCGGGTTGATGACGACGGTGTTGCCCATCTCGCCGTCGCCCTCCGCCTCCGTCGTGCGGCCCGGCGGCACGCGGAACACGAACAGCCGCAAGGGGACGTGCACCTGGGGGGCGGCGAGGCCGGCGCCCTGCGCGTCCTCCATGGTCTCGATCATGTCGGCGACCAGGCGGCGGATCTCGGGCGCGCCGGGGTCGGCGACCGGGGCGGCCGGGGTGAGCAGGACCGGGTGGCCCATGCGGGCGATCTTCAGGATGGCCATGGCGTCCTCCGCAGTTCAGCAGCCATGCTGCAAGTGGGGTGGCGAAAGGCTTTGGCGAGCCGGCGGTACGGTGCTATAGCCGCAGCTTCCGCGGTCCGGACGTGCCGGACCCTTACCATGTTCAAGCCCCGGCGGGTCCTGGGCAAGAGGAGAAGGCGGCCAAGTGCAGGTTCTCGTTCGTGACAACAATGTCGATCAGGCGCTCAAGGCGCTGAAGAAGAAGATGCAGCGCGAGGGCGTGTTCCGCGAGATGAAGCTGCGACGTCACTACGAGAAGCCGTCGGAACGCCGGGCGCGCGAGGCCGCCGAAGCCGTGCGCCGCGCCCGCAAGATGGAGCGCAAGCGGCTGGAGCGCGAGGGCTTCTAACCTTCCTGGTTTCTGTCGTTTAAGGCTTCATGCCGCGGCCCGGGCCTAGCCCGCTGGCCGCGGCTTGCATTTTCGGCATGTTCCCCCGGGCCTGGCGCCCTGCCGTCGTTCACGTTCGCGTTGCAACGCAGCATTTCCCGCGGCTTCTCCGTACACCGCCAAACAAATGCCGCTTTTGGCAGCTACGTAGGTTGGGTGAATGTGAGGAGAAGCCTGACAATGCGTATCGCGCAAATCGCGCCCCTGCACGAGGCGGTCCCCCCCAAGCTCTACGGCGGGACAGAGCGTGTCGTCTCGTTCCTGACCGAGGAGTTGGTCGCGCAGGGCCATGACGTGACGCTGTTTGCCAGCGGCGACTCCGTGACCTCGGCCAAGCTGGAGCCGGTCTGGCCGCGCGCCTTGCGCCTCGATCCCACGATACGCGATGCGATCGCGCCGCAGATGCTGATGATGGAAGCCGTGCGCCGCCGGGCCGACGAGTTCGACGTGCTGCACTTCCACCTGGACTACTGGTCGTTCAGCCTGTTCAGCCGCCAGCGCACGCCGTATGTCACCACCATGCACGGACGGCTGGACCTGCCGGAGTGGGTGCCGCTGTTCAACATGTTCCACGACTCGCCCGTCGTCTCCATCAGCGACGCACAGCGCCGCCCATTGCCGCAGGCGCACTACGTCGGCACGGTGCTGCATGGCCTGCCGGAGACCCTGCTCACCCCGCAAGCTGGCCCAAAGGATTACCTCGCGTTCCTCGGCCGCATCGCACCGGAGAAAGGCCCGGACAAGGCCATCCGCATCGCCCGGGCCTGCGGCATCCCGCTCAAGATCGCCGCCAAGGTGGACCGGGTCGATCAGGCCTACTTCGACGAGGTGATCCGCCCGATGCTGGCCGGCGGCGGCGTGGAGATGATCGGCGAGATCAACGACGCCCAGAAGCCCGAGTTCCTCAGCGGGGCCAAGGCGCTGCTGATGCCGATCGACTGGCCGGAGCCGTTCGGCCTGGTGATGATCGAGGCCATGGCCTGCGGCACGCCGGTCATCGCCTTCAACCGCGGCTCCGTCCCCGAGATCATCGAGGACGGCGTGAACGGCTTCATCGTGGAGGACGAGCACGGCGCGATGGCGGCGGTGAACCGCCTGTCCACGCTCTCCCGCGCCACCGTCCGCGAGCGGTTCGAGAACCGCTTCACCGCGCGGCGCATGGCGGAGGACTACCTGGCCATCTACCGCTCATTGGCGGGCGAGGACCGTTCGGTGCTCCGCGCCATCCGTTAAGCGCAGGCCGGCTTGGGGCTGCCTGCGCCGGCAGCCCCTTCGTCTCAGTAGAACGTGTTGCCGCGTCCGTCCTGGAACAGCTCGTTGGCTGCCCGCGTCGTCGAGACGTTGGCCATCTGCATGTAGGGCAGGTTCGCCAGGCGCTGCAGCACCTCCTGGCCCGGCTCCTGGAACACCGGGCCGCTCAGCTGCGCGACGGCAAACGCCTGGTTCCCGCTGGCAAGCGCGTTGGCCGCTGACGTCAAACGGTCCACCACCGCCTGGGATGGCGTGCCCGGCACTACGCCGAGCGCCGCCCGGACCTCTCGCCGCCCCTGCAGCAGTTGCTCCTTGGTGATCGCATCGATGTTGGCCCAGCGCGGGCTGGTGTAGAGTTCGCCGGCGATGTAGTCCATCGACGCGGCCGCCCGTGCGCCCTCGATCGGACGCCCGCGGGTGCGGCCGCTGTCCGCGAAAGCCCAATACGCCAGGTTCACCGCGGTCACGTCCGGATCGAACCCGCTGCCCAGCGCCCCCGGCGGCATCCGCGCCGTGTCGGGCACCACCGGCTGCAACCCCGCGCAGGCCGCAGGCAACAGGCACGCGGCGGCAAACAACAATTTTCGAAGCATCCGTGGTCGTCCCCGTTCGTCGGCCGCCATCGGTGGCGGCTCGCGACGCCCGCCGGATATGGTGGCTCAGGACGTCGGGCGAAGCCCCACGTGGTAGCGCGCGGCCAGTTCCGCGTAGTGCGGGGCGTTCCGGTCCAGGCCCGCCCGCTCCTCGTCCGGCATGTCGCGCAGCTTGCGCGCGGGCACGCCGGCCCAAAGCTCCTGCCGCCCGATCCGCTTGCCCGGCGTGAGCAGGGCGCCGGCGGCCAACATGCCGCCCTCCTCGATCACCGCGCCGTCCAGCACGGTGGCGCCCATGCCGACGAAGGCGCGGTCGTGCAGCCGGCACGCATGGATGATGGCCGCATGGCCGATGGTCACATGGTCGCCGATCACGCAGACCCAGTCCGGCCCGGCATTCACGTGCACGACCGTGCCGTCCTGGATGTTGCTGCCCACGCCCACCGTGATGCGGTTGGTGTCGCCGCGCAGCACGCAGCCGAACCAGACGCTGCTGCGCGTGCCCAGCCGCACGTCGCCGATCACGGAGGCGGTCGGCGCCACCCAGGCGTCCTCCGCAACCGTGGGCGCGACGCCCTCCCACGCGAACAGCGGCCCCATGCGGTCAGACGGCATCCGCCATCTCCTGCGCCGCCGGCTGGTCGAGGCCCAGCATGAGGCGCAGGTTCTGCACCGCGGCGCCGGACGCGCCCTTGCCCAGGTTGTCGAGCCGGGCGACCAGCACCGCCTGCCCCTCCCCCTCATTGCCGAACACCCGCAGCTCCATGGCGTCCGTGTCGTTCAGCGCCGTCGGCTCCAAGGTGCCCGCAGGCTCCGGCGGCAGGACGCGCACCAGAGGGCTGTCGCCGTAGCGGGCGGCCAGGGCATCGTGCAGGTCGCCCAGGCGCGGACGGCCCGGCAGCGTGTCCAGATGCAGCGGCACCGACACCAGCATCCCCTGCCGCACGTGCACGACGGAGGGCACGAAGATCGGGCGCCGGGCCAGCCGGGCATGGAGCTGCAGCTCCGGCACATGCTTGTGCTGCAGGCCGAGGGCATACAGCTCGAACGCCGGGCTGCCCTGCGCCTCGTGCGCCTCGATCATGGCGCGCCCGCCGCCGGAGTAGCCGCTCACCGCGTTGACCGACAACGGATGGTCCGGCGGCAGCAGCCCGGCGTCCACCAACGGGCGCAGCAGCGCGATGGCGCCGGTCGGGTAGCAGCCGGGATTGGCGACCCGCGACGCCCCTGCGATCCGCGCCGGCTGCTCCGGCGACAGCTCTGGGAAGCCGTAGGCCCAACGTGGGTCGCAGCGATGCGCGGTGCTGGCGTCCAAGAGCTTCGGCGCGCGGTCCCCCAGGCTGTCGGCCAGCGCGTTGCTTTCCCGCGCCGCCGCGTCCGGCAGGCACAGCACAACCAGGTCCACCGACGCCATCAGCTCGCGCCGCGCGTCGGGGTCCTTGCGATGCGCCGGGTCGATGCTGCGTAGGGTCACGCCGGGCACGGCGGCCAGGCGGTCGCGGATGCCGAGGCCCGTGGTGCCGGCCTCCCCGTCGATGAACACGGTGGCAAGCGGGGTGGTGGCGGGCATGGCAATCCTCCTGTGCTGCCGGCCACATGGCCGGAACGCAAAAGGGGGGCGGCCCGATGCGGACCGCCCCCCTTTCCAATCGTCGTCGGGTGCGCGGCTACCGCTTGCTGAACTGGAAGCTGCGGCGGGCCTTGGCGCGGCCGTACTTCTTGCGCTCCACCACGCGGCTGTCGCGGGTCAGGAAGCCCGCGAGCTTGAGCACGCCGCGCAGCTCCGGCTCGTAGTAGGTCAACGCCCGGCTGATGCCATGCCGCACCGCGCCAGCCTGGCCGGACAGGCCGCCGCCGTTGCAGGTGCAGAACACATCGAACTGGTTGTAGCGGTCCGTCACCAGGAACGGCTGGGTGAGCAGCATACGCAGCACCGGACGGGCGAAGTACTGGGTGACGCGCTTGCCGTTGACGCTGATCTCGCCCTTGCCCGGCTTGATCCACACGCGGGCGATGGCGTTCTTGCGGCGTCCGGTGGCGTAGCTGCGGCCCAGCGCGTCGCGCTTGGCTTCCCGCCGCGGCGCGTCGCTGGTCTCGATGGACGTGGCGACCGCGAGGTTCTTCAGGTCCGCCAGGGTGCGGGTCGGCGCGTCGTCTTGGGTGTCGGTGTCGGACATCGTCAGACCCTCTTGTTCTTGGTGTTCATGGCGGCGACGTCCAGCGGCTTCGGCTGCTGGCCGTCATGCGGGTGGCTGGCGCCGGCATAGACGTGCAGGTGCCGCATCTGCTCGCGCTGCAGCGGGCCACGGGTGATCATGCGCTCGACGGCCTTCTCGATCACGCGCTCCGGGTGCTTGCTTTCCAGGCGCTGGCGGACGCTGCGGCCCTTGATGCCGCCGGGGAAGCCGGTGTGGTAGTAGAAGATGCTCTGGTCGGCCTTGTTGCCGGTGACGCGCACCTTCTCGGCGTTGACCACGACGATGTTGTCCCCGCAATCGACGTGCGGAGTGAACTGCGCCTTGTGCTTGCCGCGCAGGCGCTGGGCGATGATCGCGGCCAGCCGTCCGAGCACGAGGCCCTCGGCGTCGATCAGCGTCCAGCCCTTGCTCACCTCGGCGGGCTTGAGCGAAAGGGTCGTCTTCATAGCAAATGTCCCAACTGGATCGGAAAGCGGCGTATGCTCTGAAACCCACATGCCGTCAAGCATTTAGCCGTGTGGTATTCCGTTACCACATGTCGTTATGCGTTCAAGGGATAGGGTGCGCCCGATGGACCCCATCCACGTCATCGGCGCCAGCGGCCGGTCCGGCGCGGCGCTGTGCCGCTCTCTGCTGGCCGATGGCGTCCCCTTCGTCCCCGTGGTCCGCAGCGCCGCGCGCTGGGCGGCGTCCGGGCTGCCGGGCACGCCCGCCGTCGCGGACCTCACGGATGGCAGCCTGAGCACGGCGTTAGCGACGGCAACCCAGGTCGTGTCCTGCGCCCATGCCCGGCACATCCCCGCGGTGCTGGCCGCAGCGCCCCAGGCGGACCGCTTCGTCCTCCTCGGCAGCACGCGCAAGTTCACCCGCTGGCCGGACGCGCACGGCGGCGGCGTGCTGGCGGGCGAGGCGGCGTTCCTCGCCTCCGGGCGGTCCGGCGTGCTGCTGCACCCCACCATGATCTACGGCGCGGCGGGCGAGGACAACGTGCAGCGCCTTGCCGCCCTGCTGCGCCGCCTGCCCCTTGTGCCGTTGCCCGGCGGCGGACGCGCGCTGGTGCAGCCCATCCACCAGTCCGACGTGACCCGCTGCCTGCGCGCTGCACTGGACGTGGCGTGGGACGGGCCGCACAGCATGGTGATCGCCGGGCCGGAGGCCATGGCCTACAAGGCGTTCGTCCGCGCCGTCGCGGAGGCCGCCGGGCTGCGCGCGCCCTGGACCGTGCCGGTGCCCGCCGCGCTGCTGCACGCGCTCTCGCCGCTCACCGCCCTGCCCGGCCTGCCGCGCATCCGGGCGGACGAGGTGCGCCGGCTGATGGAGGACAAGGCGTTTTCCATCGACGCCATGCGGTGCACTCTGCGCATCGACCCCATATCCCTTCCAACTGGCCTCGGAATGACCTTCAAAGGACCCTGACATGCCCGTCATCAACCGCATCGCCGAGTTCCACGCCGACATGACGGAATGGCGCCGCGACCTGCACCGCCACCCGGAGCTTGCGCTGCGGGAAACCCGGACCTCGGCCGCCGTGCAGCGGCATTTGCGGAGCTTCGGCGTGGACGAGGTGCATGCCGGCCTGGCCGGCACCGGCGTGGTGGGCGTGATCCGCGGCGCGCATCCGGCAGGCGACGGCGCCGGGCACGCCATCGGGCTGCGCGCCGACATGGACGCGCTGCCGATCCAGGAGGAGACCGGCGCCGAGTGGGCCAGCCAGACGCCCGGCGTGATGCACGCCTGCGGCCATGACGGGCATACGGCCATGCTGCTGGGCGCGGCGCGCTACCTGGCCGAGACCCGCAACTTCGCCGGCACCGTCTATGTCATCTTCCAGCCGGCCGAGGAGAACAAGGGCGGCGGGCAGATCATGGTCGAGCAGGGGCTGTTCGAGCAGTTCCCGATGCGGCAGGTGTACGGCCTGCACAACTGGCCCGCCGTGCCGGCCGGCGTGTTCCAATGGCGGGACGGGCCGGTGATGGCGGCCGTGGCCAACATCGAGATCACCGTCACGGGCCGCGGCGCCCACGGCGCGCAGCCGCACACCGGCATCGACCCCATCGTGGTCAGCGCCGCCATCGTGCAGGCCCTCCAGACCATCGTCGCCCGCAACGTGGAGCCGGCGCAGGCCGGCGTCGTCACCATCGGCAGCATCCAGGGCGGCCACATCTACAACGTCATCCCCGAGACCGTCCGGATGCTCGGCACCGCCCGCTGGTTCGACCCGGCGGTCGGCGACCTGCTGGAAGCCCGGCTGCGCCGCCTGGCCACCAGCATCGCCGAGGGCTTCGGCGCCCAGGCGGACGTGGCGTTCGACCGCGCCTACCCCGCCACCGTGAACGACCCGGACGCCATGGCCCTGGCCCGGCGCGCGGCGGAGGCCGTGCAGGGCGCCGGGAACGTCGCGCACATGGAGCGGCCCACCATGGGCGGCGAGGACTTCAGCTTCATGCTGAACGCGAAGC
>CAXTTB010000033.1:11192-14974 GCA_964246905.1 uncultured Acetobacteraceae bacterium
CGGCGTCGATGGCCCAGGCCTCCGTCTGCATGACGTTGGTCCAGGCCTCGGCGTCCTGGAAGAACACCCAATCGAACTCCAGGCCGATCAGCCGGGCGATGTCGTAGTAGAACGGATCGACCCGGCGGTTGGTGAACATGCTGACCCGGGCGCCGGGCCGCATGAACACCGTGTTGGTCAGCGCCGCCCCCATGGGGCCGAGCACGTGGTCGGCGCCATGGAACAGGCCGACCTGCTCGGGGAAGCTCAGGGTGGCGGGGTCGATGACGTGGTAGCCGCGGCTGCGGGCCAGGTCCTCCAACTGTGCCTGGTTGGCAATGGGGCGGATCGCGCCGGGCGGGCGCGTGACGTAGAGCCGGCGCGGGAAGGCCGTGGCTGGCGCCATGGGGCCGAGGATCTGCGCGAGGTCCCGCAGGGTCTGCGACTTGCGCCGGTCATGCTGGGCGACCGGCCCGATCCACAGCACCTCCTCCACCCGCACGACCTGGTTGTTGAGGCAGGTGACGTGCTCGAAGGAAAGGCCCAGCGCCTCGGCGGCATACTGCACCGCCGGCAGGAACATCAGGCTGGACCAGGGGAACAGCAGGGTGAAGCGCCGGATGCCCATGGCCCGGATGTGCAGCAGCTTCGGCAGCACCTCCACGAGCATGTGTCCGTAGTTGCAGTACACGTCCTTGAAGATGTGGAACGTGGGCAGCGCGCTCTCCGGGCCGGGATGCACCTCGCCGCGCAGGATCTGCTGGCCGATCTCGGTGATGACGGGCCGGTCCACCGCGCTGTCCTCGAAGTTGAAGGTGTCGGCCAGCGCCTGGTCCGGATGCAGGATCAGGTAGTGCCCGTGCACCACGTGCGCGCCGCGCAGCCGGACCACGTACTCCTCGGGACAGTCGATGTCCGTGCGCAGCAGCTCCTCGGGGAACCAGGACAGCAGCCGCGGGTCGCGGGTCCGGTAGTTGAACAGGCGCGGCGGCCCCTGCGCGGCGTAGGAGCGTCCGGGGACCACCAGCTCGACCTGGTGCGGCACCTCCGCGAGGCGGTGCAGCCGCAGCGGCCCCGGACTTACGCCCATTCGGTTCACGCCCATTCGAACGCGAGGATCTCGTACCCGAACAGCGCGGGCGCGAAGCCCAGCCGTTGGTTGTGCGCGTGCGCCGCACGGGACTTCGCGACGTAGGACGGCGCGTCCGGGTCGTCGAGCAGGCCGCGCACATGGTCCAGGAGCGTGGCGTGCGTCTCCCAATGGCACAGGAACAGCTTGTTGCCGGCCCAGGCGAACGGCGCCAGCACCGTGCGCGGATGGGCGGCGAAGTGCCGGCACAGGCCCTCCATCACCCCGGGGGTCTGCGGGTTGAACACGTCGTCGGCGGCGATGACCGTGTGCTCCGCCGTCAACGGCTCGATGAGCGCCAGGTCCGCCGCCACGTCCGCCGCCAGGTGCCCGGCGTCCACGCTGATGAAGCTGTAGCCGCCCGGGCCGAGGTCCCGCAGCGTGCCCGCGTCCACGTCGGCGGTGAAGGCGACGAGCAGCGTCGGCGTCGCCGAGCCGGGCGCCAGCGCCCTGATTGTCGCCAGCGCCGCATCCCGGGCGTAGTCCCGGTCGGCCTGGGGAATCTGCTCGCCGACGCGCGAGGTGAAGGCATCGACGCCCACGACGGGTGCGCCGGTGCCCTGCGCGAGGCTCGCCAGCAGGCTGAGGTAGCGCCCCTTGAACACGCCGAGTTCCAGCACGCCCGTCACCGCCCGCATCGAGCGTTGCCAACCGAACAGCCGGCTGGTGAGGTCGGCGGCCTCGTCCGTCATCCAGCCCTCGATCCCACGGAACGCATCGAGGTCGAGCGGCGGGACAAGCGCCGGGGCGGGCTTGGCAGGCGGGGCCGCCTTGTGCCGCGCGACCAGGCAGGCGAACAGCGGCTCCGCCTCCCCGCTCCGCTCGGCTGCCCGCTCAAGGCGCATGATCCCGTCGATCAGCGCGTTGTCGCCGTCGTCCTCGGGATCGAAGTTGTGCACGATGTCGAGCAGCACCTCGAAGGACAGGCTCATGCCCATCGGCACGACCTCCACGTCGAAGAACCGGCGCATCACCGGGATGATCTCCGCCGACCGCGCCGCCTCGCTCGGGTCGTGCTGCAAGTAAAGCTCGACCGGGCGGCGTTCTATCACCGTCTTCAGCACGCCGAAGCGGTCGAGCCGCTTCGCCTCCGGCAGCGTGGCCAGGGCGGCGTTCATGGCCGCGAGGTGCGCGTCCGCGTACTGCATCCGGGACGGGCCGATGTAGTCGCTGGCGAACAGCACGCCGCCGGGCTGGAGCGTCTCGGCGGCCTGGGCGAACAGGTGCTCCAGGTTCTCGATGTGATGCAGCGCGTGGCTGGCGTACACGAAGTCGTACTGGTGGCGCGCCATCACCCAGCGGTTGCCGTCCAGCAGGTGGAACCGCAGCCCGGGCACCTCCACCGCCCGCGCCCGGGCCTGCGCCGCCGTGATCGCGCCCTCCGCGATGTCGAAGGCGTCGATGCGCTCGCAGGTGCCGGCCTCGATCAGCCCGAAGGCGAGGTCCCCGCCGCCGCAGCCGATCTCCAACGCATGACGGGCCGGCGCCGCCATGCGCGCCCGCATCCAGGAGAACGGGTCGAGGCCGCCCAGGTAGGTGTCATACAGCCCGGCCCGCAGCCGCGGATGGTCGATGGCATACATCCACGCCGCCCGGCCCGGCTTCTCGCGCTCCTCCAGGCAGGCGGTCCAGAACTCGGACGTCTTGGCGGCATCGGACGGCATGGGGCGAACATCGCACTACACGCGCCGGTTGTCATCCCTGGATTTACTCGCGCAACCTCATTGGCCGACGTTCCACTCCGGCGCCTGCACGGCGACGGCCGCGGGGAACACCGTGTGGTAGGTGCCGCCGTGGACCTGCTGGATGACGGGCGTCGCGTCCTGGTTCTGCCCGGCCTCGTCGAACCGCACGCCTTTCCAGGGCATGATCGTCTGCTCGCCGGGCACGTTGGTGGCGACGAGCGCGCGCCGGATGTCCTCCGGCTTCGCCGACCCGGCCCGGTTGATCGCGTCCGCCAGCACCTGGATCGCGACCACCTGGCGCGACGTGTTGTCGTTCAGGTCCTTGTTCGCCCGCGCCCGGAACAGCGCCATCACCGGCGCGATGGCCGGGCGGGAGGCCACGGCGTCGCCGGCGAAGCTCGACCGGCTGAACACGCCCTCCGCCAGCGGCCCGGCGGCGGTCAGGAACGCCTGCTCCTGGAACCCCGCCGCCTGCGCCATCACCGCGTGCGGCTTGGTGCCCAGCTCCGACAGGCTCCGCATCAGCAGGATGGCGTCGGACGTGTAGCTGGACGGCATCAGCACGTCGGCGTCCGCCGCCTTGAGGCGCTGCGCCTCCGCCGACAGCGAGGGCGAGTTGGCGCGGTACTTGATGTCGGCGGCGACCGTGATCTTGGCCGCGGCGGCGAGCCTGCGCTGCACGGCGCTGCTGTCGGCGCCGAAGATGCTGTCCTCGTAGAACAGCGCGACGGTCTTCACCGGGCGCCCGGTCTTCTGTCCGACCTCCGCGAAGAAGTCGAACATCGCCTGGGTGAACATCTCGTCGTGCGGGCTGGTGCGGAAGAACCACTTGAGGCCGCGCTTGTGCAGGCTGGGGGACGAGTTGTCCATCGACAGGTATGGCACCTCGTACCGCTCGGCCACCTGGCTGATGGTCGCCGCGGTGGCGCTGGGGTAGCTGCCCACCAGCCCCCCGCCGGGGGCCGGGGGGATCAGCCGCTCCCCCGCCC
>CAXTTB010000034.1:0-1927 GCA_964246905.1 uncultured Acetobacteraceae bacterium
CGGAGCATCGCCTGCGGCCCCTGGTCGAACAGTTCGCCCAGATGCTGGCGGCACAGCCGGTCTTCCGCGGAATGTTCGGTGCGATCCGAAGATGAGGGGAATCCTCATCTCGACTTTGGCCATTTCAGGCTGGGTGGCATGCGGCTTCGGTGAGGCTGCCGAGGAGCGTGCGCGGGATTGTCGCCATGGTCTGGGCATACGAGTACGTTGAGAAAGCCTGTGCGATCCAAAGCTGGCGGTGGACGGCGGCGAGGGCGTCGAAGAAGGTGACGGTGCGCTTGGCATACCAAGCGGCGCGTCTGGGCAGGACGAGGCCGCGCGCGGCCAGGTCGCTGGCCCAGAGCGCGACGAGCGAGACCAGGGCGAGCAGGCACGGGGTGGTGCGGGCGATGGCCAGGTCCGACCATTGGCGCTGCGTTTCCATGCCCAGGTGGCGGCGCACCTCGGCGAACGTGACCTCGACCGACCAGCGGCGCACGAACAGCCGCAGGATGGCGACCGGGTCGGCGGCCTGGTCCGTGCACAGGAACGCTTGCGGTTCGAACTCGCCGGCCACGTCTCGGATCAGCACCCAGCGGATCGGCACCTGCTTGCCGGGGTGTTACCAGAGTGCCATGCCTGACAGGACGTCGAGCCGGCGTTCGCCCTACCCGTACCAGCCCGTGACCGTGACGCGCTGCCACTCTGTCTTCAGGTCGGCCAGGCGCTGAAGCAGCGTCGGCTGGCGCGCGCTGGAGACACGCGGGCGCCCTCTGGTTCCAGGGAGCCGCGGCGGCGGCGGGTCGAACAAGCGGGCGTCGAGCCGCAACCGGGTGATCACGGTCAGGCGGCGGCATACGGCGCTGAGCCACTCGATGGCGGCATAGCTGCTGTCGGCGACGGCGATGACCTTTCTGCCCGGCAGCCAGCACGCGAGCAGCAGAAGGAGCTGGCCTGCCCGTTCGGTCAGCAGCTTGTGCCGGTGTCCCTGGGTTTGGGCGTAGCTGTCCCTGGGTTTGGGCGTAGCGCTCGGAGGGCGCCAGCGCGGTCAGGAACGGCAAGGCCCAGACCTTTCCTGCGAACGGCACGGGCGCGAGCAGCATGAGGCTGATCCAGCGCAGGCCGGACGCCTTGACGAGATGGCCATGCGATGATCGGACAGGGTCTCGGTCAATCCCTCTTGCCTTGATCTTTGCACCCCAGCGGCGCTCGATGGTCTCGTCAATGCCGACCACGACCGGGCCGCTCGGCACGAAGGCGGCGACCAGCAGGCCGAGCAGGCAGCGTGTCGCCGCCCGGCCCGACCAGCGGCTGCGGTTGAGCGCACGGTGGTAGCTTGCGAACCCTGCCGCCCCGCGCAGGCCCACGCTGCTCAGCGCCGCGGCGACGGTGCGCCGGCCCGGGGCCAGGATGGCGCCTGCGGCAAGCACCAGCAGGTTGGCCCAGGTCGGGCGGGTGAAGCACCCAGCGAACGGCGCCATCCAGGCGGCAAGGGGACCGAAGTGGGTTCCAAGGTCGGCTTGCCTTGCCATGGCGGGCTCGCAGTGGTGTCGTTGCCGCCCGACAACTCCGCACATGCCAGGGGGATCAACCGTGCCGACCAGCGATCCCATGCGGGAGCGCATCGAAGCGTTCAACCAGGCACGCGGCGGCGGCGTCGCGGTGCACAAGGCAGGACGCGGCTACTCCCTCACGAGCGAGCGCACCGGAGCGCCGCTGGCCAGGCTCAAGCCGACCGGAGACGCCGACAAGGTGCAGGTGCTCTGGTGGAACGGCCTGTGCTGGGGTGCTTCAGGACCATTCGGAGTTGCAACCATGCCGCTCGACGCAGCCCTCGACCACATCGCATCAGAGCCGCACTTCTGGATCAATGCTTGACCGGAAATGGGCAAAAAACAACGAACAACGCCAATTGACCCCACCACCGCAGGCCCCCCCCCCCCCCCCC
>CAXTTB010000034.1:1937-12161 GCA_964246905.1 uncultured Acetobacteraceae bacterium
GCCGACCAGCAGGCGCTCCGGCGCCGGGCGCACCCGCGCCGCCTCCGCCATCAGGAGGTCGCGGGCGGCGCTGAACTCGGCGACGGTGGCGACCATGGGGAACATGACCGATAGCGTGCGGCCCTGCGCCGCCCCCCCCACGGCGCCGCGCTGGCGGCGCCGAAGCCCCCGGCGGGGCCGCCCCCCGCGCCCCCCCGCTTGTGGCCCCCCCACCACGACGGCTGGCCCGCAGCGCCACGCGGGCAGGCGGTCAGGGCGGGTCTTGCGCCAGCGAAGCAGCGCCAGATTTGCGGCAGACGTCGCGCGGGGACATGCCATACTGGTCGCGGAAGCGGACCGAGAAGTGCGATTGGCTGGAGAACCCGCAGGCAAAGGCGACCTGCCCGATGTTGACCCGCGCCTGGCCCGGCGATGCGGCATGGCTGAGCAGCCGGTGCGCCTCTCGCAATCGCGCGTGCATCAGCTCGCGGCCGAACGTCGTGCCGTGCACCTGGAAGATGGCGTGCAGGTAGCGGGTGGAGATCCGTTGCGCCTGGGCCGCCTTGTCCGGCGTCAGCGCCGGGTCGCGCAGCCGCCGCTGGATGAAGGCCTGGAGCCGGTCGAACATGATCCGGGCCAGTGGCTGCCGGGTGGTGGCGGGTGGGCCGGACGCCTCCCCGGCTGCGCCGTGCAGGTCGAGCATGAGGCAGAGGAGGTCGAGCACCGTGTCTTGCGCCTGCAGCGACCGGCTCGCGGGCCGCAGGTCGAGCAACTGCACGGCGAGCTGGCTGACCACAGGCACTAGTTGCGCGCAGGCGATGTTCGTCCGGGCGCACCGCGCGTCGATGCCACGGACCCGGTCCCGCAGCGCGTCCCGGCGGATCTTCAGCGTGACGTTCTCGGAGCCGTCCGGCACCCGGATGGCGTAGTCCTCGGCAGAGTTGAGCAGCATCACCCCGCCCGGCACCACGGTGCCCGTCCGCCCCCGCTGCTCGAAGTGCATCGCCTCGCGCAGGGGGAACAGGAAGACGAAGTCCTCCGAGCCGTCGATCTTGGCGGCCTCCGCATACCGCACCACCTGCTGCGCGTCGGCTCTGAAACGGGACACGCCCACCGCCTCCAGCCGGGACTGCGTGAGCGCGCCCCGGACGCGGCCGGGGTCGTGCGGCACGATGTCGAGCGTGTAGTACACGTCGGCCATGGCCTGCCGCCACGCTTGCAGGCTGCGGGCTGCGGGCACGCCATCCGTGGAGTAGGTGTGTCGGCCTTCCATCGCTGCGACCATGCCTGTTGGAGCACTGCACCGGGAGCAGCTTAGCAAAAAACGAGCCAGCTCCAACCGGCGCAGTGCCGAGACTGCGCCCTGACGAAAACAACCCTGCGCTGCCGGACAAGACGCGATCTCTTGTCCCGCCCTACCCTGGCGTCATTGCATCCCCGTACGGTTCGGATGCCCAAGGTCGGAGGCGGTCGATGGCAGGCAGGCTGACGCGGCGCGGCGTACTCGGCTCCGTCTCCGGGGCAAGCGCTGGCGCATTGCTTTCCCCCTTCATCCGCACGGCCACGGCCGCCCCGGCGCCGATCCTGGTCGGCGTGCCCACCGCGCAGACCTCGATGACCGGCGTCGCCGACCATCAGGACTACCTGAACGGCACGACGCTGGCGTTGGAGGAGATCAACGCCGCCGGCGGCGTGCTCGGGCGTCCATTGAAGCTGGCCGTGGTCGATATCGACCCGCTGTCGCCGGAGAGCGGGCAGGTCGCCATCAACAAGCTGATCGACGCCCGCGTGCAGGCGATCTCCTGCGCCTTCTCCCTCACCCCGGTGCCGGCGGCCGAGGCATCCGCCACCTTCAAGGCGCCGTTCCTGTGGGGCGCCACGCAGCGCAACCTGACGGAGATGGTGGCCAAGAACCGCAGCAAGTACAGCCATATGTTCCAGACCGACCCATCGGAGGTGCATTACGGCTGGACGCTGCCGATGTTCCTGCAGGCCATGAAGGACAAGGGGACCTGGAAGCCGCTCAACAACGGCGTGCACATCGTCCAGGAGCAGATCGCCTACAACCAGACGATCTCCCGGGCGCTGCAGCAGGCCCTGCCCAAGAGCCAGTTCGCGCTGGCCGGGATCACCGACATCCAGTACCCCGTGCAGGACTGGGGGCCGGTGATCCAGGAGATCAAGCGGATCGGCGCCGGGACGGTGGTGATCGACCATTGGGTCGCCGCCGAGTACGCCGCCTTCGTCAAGCAGTACCAGGCCGACCCGCTCCCGGGTGCCCTGATCTACCTGCAGTATGGCCCGTCGCAGCCGGAGTTCCTCGAACTCTCCGGCCCGGCTGCCGAGGGCTTCGTCTGGAGCACCGTGCTCGGCGTCTATGCCGACGCGCAGGGC
The DNA here is from genome assembly GCA_964246905.1 of uncultured Acetobacteraceae bacterium. Classification (GTDB taxonomy): domain Bacteria; phylum Pseudomonadota; class Alphaproteobacteria; order Acetobacterales; family Acetobacteraceae; genus CAHJXG01. The sequence goes on from CAXTTB010000034.1 coordinate 4,311, forward strand.
CGGGCGTTCCGCGAGAAGTACAAGAAGCGGTTCCCCGGCATCATGGGCCTTTGCTACACCGGCAACGGCTACGACACGCTGCATTACCTCAAGGCCGCCTGGGAGGCGGTCGGCGACCCCGGCAAGTTCGGCGCCGTGTCCGACTGGATCAGGGCCCACCCCTACCGTGGCGTGTGCGGCTACATGACCATGGACAACGCCTACCAGGAGTGCGCGCACTACCCGGACAACGGCTACGACATCAACTCGGCCAAGCTCGACCAGGCGATGGCGCAGCTTTACTTCCAGGTCCAGGACGGGGAGCACCGGATCATCTACCCCGATCCGCTGACCGAGACCGCCCTGCGGCCCGCGCCCTGGTGGTGAGCGCGCCGCTGTTCGCCTGCAGCGGCATCGCCCTCGACCTCGGCGGGCGGACGATCCTGAACGGCATCTCGCTGCACGTGGGCGCGGGCGAGGTGCTCGGCATCATCGGCCCGAACGGCGCCGGCAAGACCAGCCTGTTCGAGGTGCTGTCGGGACGGCTGCGGCCGAAGTCCGGCCGGGTCAGCTTCCGGGGCGCGGACGTCACCGCGCTCCCGCTGCACAGGCGGGCGCGGCTCGGCGTCGGGCGCACCTTCCAGACGCCGGTGGTGCCGGAGGGCCTGACCGTCGCCCAGGTGTTCAAGGCGACCCGGCAGGCGTACCGCCCCTATTTGACGCCGGACGATTCCGAATGGGGCGCCGGGCTGACCGCCTTCCGCGCGCCCGGCGGCGCCGTCGCCGAGCAGCTCGACACGCTCAACCGGCGCAAGCTGCTGCTGTCCTGCCTCCTGATGCGCCGCCCGGCCCTGCTGCTGATGGACGAGCCGGCGGCCGGCCTCATCAACTCCGAGATCGACGAGCTTGACGAGATCATGCGGGTGCTCGCCAAGGAGCTGGACATCGCCATCATCATCGTCGAGCACCGCATGGAACTGCTGGAGACCATCGCCGACCGGGTCATGGTGATGGACGCGGGCGAGGCCATCGCGGAGGGCCGGCTGGAGGACGCGCTCACCAACCCCCGGGTGCGCGCGGCCTACTTCGACAACGTGGGCGCAGACCTCCCGCCGTGAGCGCGGCGCCGCCCGCCCCGGCCGTGGTGCTCGACGTGCAGGGGCTGTCCGCCGGCTGGGGGCCGATGCGGGTGATCCACGACCTCGACCTCAAGGTGTTCTCGGGCGAGCGGGTCGGCCTCGTCGGCCTGAACGGCCATGGCAAGTCCACGCTGCTGCAGGCGATTGCCGGGCTGACCGGCTGGCAGCGGGGCAGCATCCGCCTCAACGGCCACGAGGTCGGGCGCACCCGCAGCCAGGGCGCCGGGCGCTACACGCATCTGGTGGTGCGGCGCGGCCTGGCGCTGATCCCGCAGGGCGACGAGATCTTCCATGGCCTGACCGTCGAGGAGCACCTCGACAGCGGCGCCTTCACCAAGCGGGCCTGGGCGGAGCGGGCGGAGCGCAAGCGGAAGGTCCTCCGCATCTTCCCGCCGCTGGAGACGCTGATGCGCGTGCCGGTCGGACGCCTGTCCGGGGGCGAGCGGCGCATGGTGTCCATCGGGCGCGGCCTGATGGCGGACGCCAGCCTGTTCCTGGTCGATGAACCCTCGCTGGGCCTGGCGCCCAAGATCGGCAAGTCGGTGATCGAGGCGCTGATGGCGGTCGAGCTGGGCGCCTCGGCCATGGTGATCGCCGAGCAGAACGTGGCGCTGCTGGACGGACGGGTGGACCGGGTGATCGGCATGCACGCCGGGCGGCTGAAGGGCGAGGCCTCGGTGCAGCGGCACGGGGCCGAGATGGGGGCGCCGTGAACCTCGGCCTCCTCCTCGTCAACGCGCTGACGCTGGCCTGCATCTACGGCACGCTGGCCATCGGCCTGTCGGTGACGTGGTCGAGCCTCGGGCTGGTCAACATGGCCTACGGCTTCATCTTCGCGCTGTCCGGCTACGGCGCCTGGCTCGCCAGCACGTTGGTCGCGCCGTCCCCGCCGCTGGTCATGGCGGCCGGCATCCTCACCGGCGCGTTGGGCGGCCTGCTGGTCTGCCTGGTCGCCTTCATCCCGGTGCACGACAAGCCCAACTTCCAGCTCCGCGGCCTGATCGCGACGCTCGCCATCAGCCTGGTGGGCAACCAGGCCCTGCTGTGGTGGTTCGGGCCGCGCTCGAAGTCGCTGCCCCGGCTGTTCGGCACCTGGCGCCTCGACGTCCTGGGCGTCGTCGTCACCGCGGACAAAGTGGGCGCGTCCGTGTCCGCCATCCTGATGCTGACGCTGGCCTTGCTGTGGATGCGCTCCAGCCGCCGCGGGCTTGAGATCCGGGCCATGATGATGAACCCGCACGCCGCCTCCATCGTCGGCATCGGCGTGCGCAGCACCTCGCTGTACGTCATGGCGCTGACCGGGGGCCTCGCCGGCCTCGCCTCCGTGCTGCTGTCGCAGACCTACTACGTCGCACCGTTCAGCGGGGTCACGCCGATGGTCAAGGGGCTGAGCATCGCGCTCGTCGGCGGGCTGGGCAGCGTGCGGGGCGCGGTGCTAGGGGCGGTGCTGCTCGGCGTCAACGAGTCGCTGACCTCGACGCTGCTGGGCGGGCAGTACGTGCTGATCACCCAGTTCCTGCTGATCATCCTGATCCTGCTGGCGCGCCCGCGCGGCATCGCCGGCATCCTCGACAGGGCACGCGAAGCATGAGGGCGCGGGACGCATGAACGACATGGAGGACGCGGCCCGCCCGAACTGGATCGACCCGCTCGGCTGCTTCGCGCCCGAGGCGCAGACGCGCGAGGTCGCGACCGACCCGCATATCCCGCCGCAGGCGACGTGGGACGAGGCTACCCGCTTCAAGCCGCCGATGCACAAGGTTGGGCGGCTGCGCTACTACCGCAAATGGCCAGGCCACGGCGCCCGGCTTTGGCAGCGCACCCGTTGGTGGCCGACCCGGCGCCGGGTGCTGAACATCGCCGGCGACTACAATCCCAAGACGATGCGACGCGAGAAGACGATCCTGGACAAGCGGCCGGTCTGGTGGGCGATGGCCTTCGCGGCGCTGCTGGCCCTGCCCTGGGCGATCCCGTCCGGGGTGTGGAACACGGCGATGACGGCGGCGGCGGTGTTCGGCATCTACGCGGCCGCGAACCTGTGCTGGATGCTGATCATCGGCACCGCCGGGGTGTTCTCGCTGGCCAGCTACGCCGTGGTCGGCGCCGGGGCGTATGGCACGACCTACCTGGCGATCCAGGCCGGGCTGCCGTGGTGGGCGCTGCCGCCGCTCGGCGGCGTGATCGGCCTCGCCTTCGGCGTCGTGATCGCGCTGCCGGCCATGCGGCTCGACGGGTTCTACTACGCGCTGCTGACGCTGGGCGTGGTGGAGCTGTGCCGGGTGTACGTGATCCAGTCGCGCCAGTTGGGGTCGGCGACCGGCGGGCTGTACGGGGCGCCGAGCTACATCCCCGCAGGCCTGTCGCAGGAGGGCCGCCTGCTGTTCGGCTACTACGCCGCAGCCCTGCTGATGGGCGCCGCCCTGCTGCTGTTCCGCTTCGTGGACGGCAAGCGCCTGGGCCGGGTGCTGCGGATGGCGCCGGAGAAGAAGGAGGCCTTCGCGGAGGCCTGCGGGGTCAACTACGTCGGCGCCCGGGTGGCCGTGTTCCTCATCTCCTCCACCGGGCTGGGATTCATCGGCGGGTTCTACGCCGTCCATTTCGGCGGCGCGTCGCCCAACCTGTTCTCCTTCGACACCCTGCTGCTGTCGCTCGCGATGCTGGTGATCGGCGGCATCGGCCGGGCGGAGGGCGCGGTCGCCGGCACCGCCATCGTCGTGTTCATCGACCGGGTGCTGATCGACTTCGGGCCGCTCCGCTTCGTCCTGATCGGCGCGATCATGCTGGGGGTCGTGCTGTTCCTGCGCGGCGGCCTGTTCGGCATCAAGCCGCAGTTCCGCGCCTGGCGCGACAAGAAGAAAAGCGAGCGCCGCGCCTCGCGAGCCGAGAAAGGTGGAGAGATGCTTCCAGAGGAAGCGGCCGAGACGGCCGACAAGGACCAGGTGTACTACCGCCGCTTCGACAAGATGCAGCGCGACTTCCTGAAACGCCTCGTCACGCCGCGCGTGGTCGAGGAGCACCGCACCCGCCCGCTCGGCCAGCACAGCGAGGCGCTGGAGCGGCTGCTGATCTACTTCCGGCGGCAGGGCCAGGTGGACAAGTACGCGATCCTGGCCATGGAAGCGTTCAAGGCCTACCGCATCGTGGCGCTTTCGGGCCACCGCGGCACCGCGCCGCGCCTGGTCGAGGACCGGGTCTATCCCACCCGCGACGAGGCCTACCACGCGCTGTTCCTGCGGCGCGTGCAGGACCTGCTCGAATCCTGATCCCGCCGGGCGAAACGACGGAGCCGAGGACCGATGGCCGAACAGAAAATCTTTGGATACGCGGACAAGATCTCGGTCAAGCCCGGCGACGCCATCTCGTTTTACGTCCATGCGGATGGCGGGCGGGAGGCGCAGGCGCAACTGGTCCGGCTGATCCACGGCGACGCGCATCCGGCCGGGCCGGGCTACCAGGAGGAGGAGATCGAATGCGCCCTGAACGGGACGTGGGCGGTCCGCAAGCAATTCACCCAGGTCGGGTCGTTCCTCACCGTCGAGGACCCGGACCGGCGCCTGGCGCTCGACGGCAGCTTCACGCTGTGCGCCTTCGTCTGCCCCAACAAGCCCGGCGGCGGCGTCCGCCAATGCCTGCTCGGACGCTGGGACGCCTCGGCCAACAGCGGCTATGGGCTGTGGATCAACCCGGCCGGCCTGCTGGAGTTCGGCTACGGCGACGGCGCCGAGGTGGACTACCTCGATGCGGAGGCGCCGCTGCTCAAGGGAAACTGGTACTTCGTCGCCGCGACGTTCGACGCGAAGACCGGCCGGGCCACGTTGTACCAGGAGAGCGCCGCGAACCGCTACAACAGCCTGCTCGGCAAGGTCGCCGGCATCGACTACCGCTCCCACGTGGCGGAAACGCTGCGCTTCCGCCCGCTCAACCCGCCCGACCTGCCGTTCCTGCTGGCGGGCGCCGTGGACGTGCACGCGCTGCGCGGGCGCTTCGTCACGCAGTGCCTGAACGGCAAGCTGGACCGCCCCGCCGTGTTCGGCCGGGTGCTGTCGCGCGCCGAGCTGGACGCCTACCGGGCCAGCGGCACGCCGCCCGCCGAGGGCGTCATCGCCGCCTGGGACACGGCGCTGGGCTACACCGACGCCGGCATCGGCGACGAGGTGATCGACACCGGCCCGCACCGGCTTCATGCGCAGGGCTACAACCGCCCGGTCCGCGGCCAGACCGGCTTCAACTGGACGGGGCGCGACGACTGCTTCCGCCTGGCGCCGCACCAGTACGGCGGCATCGAGTTCCACGACGACGCGGTGATCGACTGCTGCTGGGAGCGGACCCGGGACTTCGTGGTGCCGGAGCTGCGCAGCGGCGCCTATGCCGTCCGCCTGCGCATGGGCGACGGGCGCGGCCTGCGCGAGGAGTACATCGTGTTCTTCGTCCGCGCCCGGCAGCCCAGGGCGCCCGTCGCCTTCCTGGTGCCGACCGGCAGCTACCTCGCCTATGCCAACGAGCGCCTGAGCTTCGACGCGGAGATCATGCAGCCCTTGACCGGGCAGTCGCCGATCCTGTCGGAGCAGGACATCGAGCTGTATCAGTCGCGCGAGTTCGGCCTGTCGATGTACGACCTGCACGAGGACGGGGCCGGCGTCTGCTACAGCTCCTACCGCCGCCCCATCCTGAACATGCGGCCCAAGGCGCGCATCGCGTCCATGGGCGTGAGCTGGCAGTTCGCCGCCGACCTCTCGATCATCGCCTGGCTGGAGCACCAGGGTCATGACTACGAGCTGGTGACGGACGAGGACCTGCACCGGGAGGGCGTGGCGGCGCTCTCCCCCCACCGCGTCGTGCTGACCGGGACCCACCCGGAATACACGTCGGAGGCGATGCTGGACGCCGCCGAGGACTACGTGGCCTCCGGCGGACGGCTCATCTACATGGGCGGCAACGGCTTCTACTGGAACGCCGGCTACCGCGCCGCGGAACCCTGGTGCATGGAGGTGCGAAAGCTGAACTCCGGGATGCGCGCCTGGCAGGCGCGGCCCGGCGAGTACTACATGGCGACCACCGGGCAGAAGAGCGGCCTGTGGAAGGACCTCGGCCGTCCGCCGCAGAAGCTGACCGGCGTGGGCTTCATCTCGGAGGGCTTCGATTCCGCGCGCCCGTTCCGGCGGATGCCCGACGGCTGGCACCGGCGCGCCGCCTGGATGTTCGAGGGGATCGAGGGCGAGATCCTCGGCGACTTCGGCCTGGCGCACGACGCCGCCGGCGGGCTGGAGCTCGACCGCTACGACCTCAAGCTCGGCACGCCGCCCCATGCGCTGATCGTCGCCTCCTCGGGCGGCCACAGCGACGCCTACGTGACCGTGACGGAGGAGATCCTCTACCCCTACCCGGGCCTGTCCGGGTCGCACGACTACCGGGTGCGCGCGGACATGGTGTACTTCACCGCGCCGAACGGGGGCGCCGTGTTCTCCACGGGGTCCATCGCCTTCGGCCAGTCGCTCCCCTACGCCAACTTCCAGAACAACATCTCGACGCTGCTGGGCAACATCGTGACCGCGTTCGCCCGTCCGGGCCGGTTGCCGGGCTGGGCCTGGACGGCGGAGGAGAAGCAGTGGCGGTGAGGGCCGGCGAGACGGCCGCCAGGACTCACGCAAGCGGCCCGGTCACGGCCTCCAGCGCCTGCCAAGGCTCCGCGCCGAACTTGTCGCGCCAGGACCTGTAGAACCCGGCCGCCGCCAGCGCGCCCCGGAACGCCGCCCTGTCCACGGGGGCGAAGGCGAGGCCCTTGGCGGCCAGTTGCGCCTTGAGCGTCGCGTCGAGCTGCGCCACGTCGCCCCGCTGCTCCGCCGCAGCCCGGTCGAACTCGCGCCGCACGGCGTCTTGCAGGTCCGCCGGCAGTTGCGCGAAGGAGCGCCGGTTGCCGAGCAGCCAGAACGGGTCCCAGATGTGGCTGGTCTCCGCCACGTATCTCTGCACCTCGTAGAGCTTCCCGGACTCGATGGCGACCAGGCCGTTCTCCTGCCCATCGACCAGGTGGGTCTGCAGGGAGGTGTAAAGCTCGTTGAAGTTGATCGACGTGGGACTGGCGCCGAACGCGGTGAACAGCGAGGTGAAGATCGGGGAGACCGGCACCCGGATGCGGTAGCCCTTCAGGTCCTCCGGCGCTGTGATCGGCTTGGAGGCCGAGGTGATCTGCCGGATGCCGTTGTCGGCGGCCTTGGCCACGACGACCAGGCCGGTCTTCTCGATCTGCGCGCGCAGGAACTGCCCCAGCGCGCCGTCCATGCCCGGCCAGATCTGGCCGTAGCCGGTGAACGCGAAGCCGACGTTGGTGATGGCGGCGACGGGCGCGACCGTGGACAGCACGGACCCCGCGATGTTCAGGAAGTCGATGCCGCCGCTGCGGACCTGCGACAGCAGGTCGGTGTCGGAGCCGAGCTGGCTCGCTGGGAAGAACCTGATCTCGAGCCGCCCGCCGGTCGCCTCCCGGATGCGGCCCAGCGCCTGCTCCAGCCGCACGTTGATCGGCTGGCTCAGCGTCTGGCCGGTCGCGAGCTTGTAGGTGAACTCCGCCGCATGGGCCGGGCGGGTGGCGATGGCGGCGAGCGGCAGGGCCGCGGCCAGGACGGCGCGGCGGCGGACGCCAGGACGGCTGCTGTCCATGTGGTTCTCTCTCCCCCAGGGCAATCGTGTTTGAAGAACAGCCAAGCGGGGGAAGGCCAGGGCGCCGCCCTGGACC
>CAXTTB010000034.1:12171-14730 GCA_964246905.1 uncultured Acetobacteraceae bacterium
GGGGGGTGGGGGGGGGGTGGCCGCCCGGGGCGGGGGGGCGGCGCCCCGCCCCCCCCGGGGGGTCCAGGGGCAAAGCCCATGGCCTTTTCCCAAATGCAGTCACCCCGCTCTCTCCCCTGCTTGCTCTTGTCGCGGCAAGCCGTTCGGGAACAGCATTAAGCAAGGCCTGTCCCGCAGCACAATATAGTTCGCGTGGCCGACCGCTTAGCGGATCTAAACGACGCGGCGGCGTCTCCCGCCAAGGATTTAGCGCGGCTAACGCCCGGCCCGGATTTTCTAAATTGCCTGGACGGGCCGCTTCCGCGATCCTGTTCCGACAGGCGGCCGGGGCAAGAGCCGCCCGCACGCCAACGTTCCGGCCGCCATCGGCCGTGGGGGGACACGAGACATGAACCTTTCCTCATTGCTGCTGAGCCGCGCCGCCTGTGGCCGCCCGGTCCGCGTCGGCCTGATCGGCGCCGGCAAGTTCGGCTCCATGGTGCTGTCGCAGGCGCAGAAGATCGAGGGCCTGCACATGGTCGCAGTTGCCGACCTGTCCGTATCGCGCGCCCGGGAGGCGATGAAGCGGGTCGGCTGGGCGGAGGAACGCTACGCCGCCCGCAGCGCCGGGGAGGCGGTCAAGGCCGGCACGACCTTCGTCACCGACGACGTGGGCGCCATGCTGTCCTGCCCGGAGGTCGAGTGCGTCATCGAGGCGACCGGCCATCCCATCGCCGGCGCCCGCCACGCCCTTGCCTGCATCGAGCACGGCAAGCACATCGTCATGGTCAACGTAGAGGCCGACGTGATGGTGGGTCCCATCCTGGCGCAGAAGGCGCGCGCCCGCGGGCTGATCTACTCCATGGCCTACGGCGACCAGCCGGCGCTGATCTGCGAGCTGGTGGACTGGGTGCGCGCCTGCGGGTTCGAGCTGACCGCCGCCGGCAAGGGCATGAACTTCGAGCCGCGCTACCGCTACTCCACGCCGGACACCGTTTGGGGCTTCTTCGGCTGGAGCGAGGAGGAGGTCGCGAAGGGGGACTTCAACCCCAAGATGTACAACTCCTTCACCGACGGCACCAAGGCGGCCATCGAGATGGCGGCCGTCGCCAACGGCACCGGCCTGGATTGCCCCGACGACGGCCTCGCCTTCCCGCCCGCCGGGCTGCACGACCTCGCCCGCGTGTTCCGCCCGGCGGCGGACGGCGGGCGCATGGCGCGGTCCGGCCTCGTCGAGATCGCGGCCAGCCAGGAGCCGGACGGGCGCGAGGTGTTGAACAACATCCGCTACGGCGTGTTCGTCACCTTCAAGGCGCACAACGAGTACACGCGGGGCTGCTTCAAGCAATACGGCCTGCTGACGGACCCGTCCGGCTGGTATGCGTCCATGTGGCGCCCGTTCCACATCATCGGCCTGGAAACCTCGGTCAGCGTGCTGTCCGCCGTGCTGCGCGGTGAGGCGACCGGCTCCTCCCGGGAGTTCCGCGGCGACGCCGTGGCCACGGCCAAGCGCGACATGCAGCCCGGCGAGATCCTGGACGGGGAGGGCGGCTACGCGGTGTGGGCCAACGCCATCCCGGCGGGCCGGAGCCTGCAGCTCCGCGCCCTGCCGATGGGCCTCGCCCAGAACGTCAAGCTGAAGCGGCCCGTCAAGCGGGACCAGATCGTGAGCTACGACGACGTGGAACTGGCGCACGACCGTGATGTGGTGGAGCTGCGCCGCGAGATGGAGGACGGCTTCCGCCCCATGCAGAGCGCCGCCGCGGAGTGATGGCCAAGGGCGCGGCTGTCCCGCTTTTCAATTTGTAGGGCGGGACAGCGTCAGCGCCTCCCGCCAACGGCCAGCACTATCCTGTGGCGGATGGCGCTGCGCTGATCCGCCCTACGCCGCCCGCAGCAAGGCACAGGTCGCGATTTTCGGCGGTTGGTAGTGATGTTCGGGGGCGCGGCCGTCCGATCCCTGATACCAGACGCCCTGACCGTTGACTCGGACGTGATCCTGCTTGGGCCGCTTGTGTGATTGTTTCTGCCGCTTGGTTTGGCATGGAGGCGATCATGGCGGTGGCGATGACGCGGCAGGACGTGTCGGCGGGCGACTTGCTGCGCGAGGCCGGGCGGACGCGGGATGCCAAGGCGGCACGCCGGATGCTGGCGATCGCGTGCGTGATGGAGGGGCAGTCGCGCGAGGACACGGCTGAGACCTGCGGCATGGACCGGCAAACGCTGCGCGATTGGGTGCACCGCCTCCATGCCGATGGGCTTGCAGGCTTTGCCGACCTGCCCCGGCACGATGGCCCGAAGCCGCGGCTGTCGCCGGAGCAGGAAGCGGTTGTGGCCGGATGGGTTGAGCAAGGGCCGGACCCGGCGCGGGACGGCGTTGTGCGCTGGCGCTGCGTGGACCTGCAGGAGCGGATCAAACGCGAGTGGGGCATCAGCTTGCACGAGCGGACCATTGGCAAACTGCTGCGCAGGCTGGCGTTCCGGCGCTTGTCGGTGCGCCCGCAGCACCCGAAAAGCGATCCTTTGGCGCAGGCGGTTTTCAGGACGGGTTCGCGGGCCTTGTAACAGCCAGCCTGCCCG
>CAXTTB010000035.1:0-7614 GCA_964246905.1 uncultured Acetobacteraceae bacterium
CCGTGCTCGTAGCGGATGCCGTAGCCGTAGGCGGGGATGCCGAGCGTCGCCATGCTTTCCATGAAGCAGGCGGCGAGGCGCCCGAGGCCGCCGTTGCCGAGGGCGGCGTCCGGCTCCTGCTCCCGCAGGCGCTCCAGGTCCACGCCCTCCGCCGCGAGCGCCGCCCGCACCTCCTCCATCAGGCCGAGGTTGCCGATGGCGTCGAACAGCAGGCGGCCGATGAGGAACTCGAGCGAGAGGTAATAGACCCGCTTGCCGCCGTCCTCATAGGTGCGCCGGGTGCTGTCGAACCAGCAGTCCAGCACGCTGTCCCGCACCGCGAGCGCGGTCGCGACGAACCAGTCGCGCTCGCTGGCGACGATGGGCGCCTTGCCGACCTGGTAGGTGAGCCGGGCGACGATCCTGGCCCGCATCCGCTCGGAGGGCGAAACGTCGGCGGGGTGGGTGTCTGGTGCGGCTGCGTCCATGGTTGCATCCCTGTGCGGCGTGTGTCGGCGGCTCCTTCTACACTACAGGAACCGCGGCTACGCCATGGGGTTTGAATGCTCCGCGTCGCCGTGGCCCGGTCCGGTCCATTCCCGCCACAGCAGGATCAGCGCCGCCATGATGGCGGGGCCGACGAACAGGCCGAGCAGGCCGAACGCCTCCACCCCGCCCAGGATGCCGAACAGCACCCAAAGGAACGGCAGGCGGGTGGAGCCGCCGATCAGCGCCGGGCGGATCGCGTGGTCGGCGACGAAGATGACGGCGGCGCCGGCGGCGAACAGCACCGCGGCCGCCACCGCCGTGCCCGTCGCGAGCACCAGGAGCGACGCCAGCGCCAGCACCAGCATCGACCCGAGCGGCACCGTCGCCGCCACCGCGGTGAGCGCGCCCAGCAGCACCGGATGCGGCGCCCCGGCCAGCCAGTAGCCGAAGCCCAGCACGGTGCCGATGCCGAGGCCCACCAGCACCAGGCCGTCCACCGTGCCGTGGACGGAGGCGATGACCTGCCGCCCCAGCCGCTCCCCGTCCGGGCCGAGCAGGCGGCGGCTGGCCGTCCGCATCTGCGCGACCAGGCCTTCGCCGTCGCGGAACAGGAAGAACAAGGTGGCGAGGGTGAAGCCGAACAGCACGCCGCGGTGCGCCAACTGCGCGCCGAACTCGCGGCTGGCCAGCATGACCCGCGCCCGGTCCACCCGGCCCAGCAGCGCCTGCGCGTCCGCCGGGTCGCGCAGGTTCTCGTCCCACCAAGTGGCCGCCTGTGACGCGCCCACCGGCAGGCGCTTGAGCCAGTCGGGCGCCGCCATGCCGTGCGCGCGCACATCGACGACCACGCCCATGGCCATCCACGCCTCATGGCTGAGCTGCACCACCACGAGCGCCAGCGGGATCACGAAGACGAGGGTGATCGCCGCGGTGAACAGCAGCGGCAGCAGCACGCGGTGCCGCCCGGCGCCGAACCGCTGCTGCGTCCGCTGGTACAGCGGCCAGGTGGCGATCGCCAGGATCGCCGCCCAGACCAGGGCGCGCAGGAAGCCCTGGAGCACGTACAGCCCCAGCGCCGCGAGGCAGACGGCCAGCGCGATCCGCGCGACCTGCTGGCCGTTGCGGGTCCGTTCGGCCTGGTGCGGGGCGGGCATGTCCATGTCGGGCGTCCTGTCTGCGGGCGGCTCGCGCCGCGTCCAGGAGGGTTATAGCGGAGCTTGACCCGCTTGGCACCGTCCCGGCTTGGCGCCGGCTTGCGGACCGGGTGCGGACGCGCCACCCTCCCGGAACCGGAGCAGGAGGATAGCATGGGCAGCGGGACCGCGGAGACGGATTGGAAGACGAACGGGGTGCGGGTGATCCCGGGCGACAGCCTGGACGGCAACACGCCGCAAACGCCGGGCATGAGCCGCGCCGCCGCCATCGACTTCGCCCGGGCGGGTGCCCAGAAGCTGTGGGCCGGCACGGTGCACATCCATCCCGACGCCAAGACCGGCGCGCACCACCACGGCGCGCTGGAGAGCGTGATCTACGTGCTGCGCGGGCGGGCGCGGATGCGTTGGGGCAACGCGCTGGAGTTCGTGGCGGAGGCGGGGCCGGGCGACTTCATCTTCGTGCCGCCCTACGTGCCGCACCAGGAGATCAACGCGAGCGCCACGGACGTGCTGGAATGCGTGCTGGTGCGGAGCGACAACGAGGCGGTGGTGGTGAACCTGGACATCGCGGGGGTGGAGCGGCCGGAGGCGGTGGCTTGGGTGGACCCGATCCATCGGGGGGAAGGTTAGGCAGGCACTATCGCGCGCACAGTTTGCATCGCCTTACGTCGGCGAACCAAATTCTTTGACGATGAACTGTGAGGCTGAAATACCCGACTCATTGTAAAGAATCTATAACTATCTCATAGAACTGTTGAAGGACTTGAATATTTTCGACTGCGAAATTGGAGTAAGATGGCTGTCCAGGCTCAGCATCCACCAGCAATGTTTCATCAGGAAAATCTCTGACAATGTCAGCATTGACAAAGGTCAAACTGCTAGGATTCTCCATGAGGTCTGGAGAGTTATAGATGTGCAAGTCGGCGCGATGCAGCCTGTTCCATTTACTGGTAATGACAAAGCCGGGTTTGTTGCAAACCCACCGATATTTTGCGAGGCTTGCACCCCAAATCGAGAAAAAGCAATTTGCCTGCTCACACCATGCTAAGCTTGCTCGAACGGGTAAACCAAGCGTGTCAACCACCATCACATCACGCCCGACTTGAAGACGTTTCAAATGCTTGGCAACTTTGCACTCAACTGACAATGGCGTGCGATGAGCGTTTAATTCTTTGTGACTTATAATAATTTGACCGTCAACTCCAGAATTATGACCATCCAATACGATAATGGCACCTGGAAAGTGCTCAGCAACAAATTCAAGAAAATCTTCGCAGAATTCCAGTAAATCAACCAGAGTACGATTTTCCACTCGAAGGCCGAATAAGATAACTGGTGCTTTGGGCCGTGCTCGGGCCGCGACCAGTTGCTGAATTTCGCGATAGACTGGATCAGCTTCCACGCTCGCACGCAACCGGGCGCGCAGTTCTGCAGCCACAAACATGCTTGTGATCCGGACTAGACAGTTCCCAGATTCGTAAGAGTTGTAAATGGCGAAATCAGAATTTGGCGCCGACCTATCTACATGTCCCTTTAATTGAGGAAAAATTTCGTCGATTGGACCCCAGAGTTCTGTTTGAGGTCCAGGCACGACCCAGTCAGGTATATGGGGTCCTTTTGCCATTCGCAGGAAGTGGTCGATTCCTGTTAACTCGTTCCATAGCTGATGGCCAAGGTGCGTAGCCGGCCAACCGCGTAAAAGGGCAGCAACACGGTTAGCACCCTTAGACAGATAGGTTTCAAGCACGCTGCCGAAGCGGCAGATTAGGGGAACTAGCCATTGAGCTAGGCTCGGAACGTATAGATCGAGCCAAATCGTTGTCCAGCTATTGCGTGCAATAACGAGACTTAGGCTTGGGACGTATAGGCCGATCGTGATTGCGTGCTGATCCGAGACGACCGGGTAGCAAACCATCCCATGCTCAAGGTCCGCAAGCCGGTAAGCAAATCGAAAGTCATCGGAACACAAGCTGCCCTGGACGGTCAGCAGCCTGCCATCGACCGGACTCGGCCAACTCAGCATGCCGTCTTGAGCAGCCGCGAGCAGGCGATCCTGGAACGGCATGGAAAGCAACGCCTCGACATGCGTGCGGCCAAGGCCCCAGTCGTCGTTCCACCCGTCTGCCTCGGCATCCAATTTCACCTGCCGAGGCGATGGCAGCACGGATTTGGCGCACGCCTGAGCCAGGCCGCGCCGGAGGTCCTCGGGCAAGCACAGGAAAGCGCGCGCCGCCTCATCGAGTGCCAAGGTCGGCTGTTCGAGAACCATGGCCACCAGATGCCGCATCGCCGGAACTGCCGCGGCGCACAAGGCTTCGCGGGCGCCGGCCTCCATCTCGTGCAGCGATCCACCGAGGCGCACCCCCTGGCCGTCCACGATCCAGTAAGCGACCTCGCCGGCCCCGTTGGCGAAATGCAGGACGGAGAACGGAGCGAAACCCTGGTAGGCGAATGTGGGCCGCCATCCCGGCACGAACTCCGTCACGGGATCAGGTCCCAGCCGCAACGGCACGGCTGGGCCGTCGAGCCGCAGGCAAAAGGCTCCATCGCAGAACACGACAGGGTCAATCACCGTGAGGGTCTGCGCGTCCATGTCGTCTTCCTACCCGATCACAACCGGAGTCTCTGCGCACCACCTATATCACTATCCGAGATAGCATGGCTATCGCATGTTCAAGGCGTAAAAGGGTATTTCCGGCCTTGCGAATCGCGCATAAAGCGCATTACTCAAATATGCCGGCTGCTGGCAGCTTATTTTTTGCGGCGGCCATTGGATGATCTCGTCACGTTTCAATCGCTTCACGGCACATGCAGGAACTTCTCGTCGGCCGACTCGGCTGGATTGGTCGTGCAACCACGAAGGGCTAAGCGCAGTTCACCATGCCCGTCTTCGCCGTCTCGCCTGACTTTCTGGTGCAATCAATGCCGCCGAAGCCTATCAAGCTTGGAGGCGCGGCTGTACGTGAGTTCTTGCCGGGTTGGCGTCCAAAATGCGTGTACAGCGAGGGAGCATCAACGAGCCTGCTCTTTCTGCAGCGTGATGATGGCGCCTGGGCGATCTGGTTTCTCGACGAAGATATGGAGCATCTGTGCAGCGAGCATTCCGGACTGGCAGCAGATGCAAGCGATGGCTTATTCATTACATATAGTAAACTATTTGACGCGCTTTGGATTTCCCTTGTTGTTTGTCCAAATCCTTCCGAGCAAACTGAACGGGAGCGCCTGCTTTTTCAGCTTCCCGCCGGAATGCGGCGTCAAATGCTCGACTTCTATCTTTCAAGGTTCGACTTTGCGACTGACCATGCCTCAATCCCGATGGCGTTCGATTCGCCGGGTTCTGGCCAGGTGGTTGACCTTGGCGCGCGCCGCGTCCTGCTGGGAGCAGCGCATCTCCAGCGGATTTTTGACCCGGGCGGCCTGCAGGCGGCCTATGCCCACTTGTTGCGCACGGGCGCGCTCACCTGGCCATCACCGGTTGACGGACGGCCATTGCAGGCGACGCACTCTTATGTCCTCGGCGGGAACCGGTTTGCCTACCGCCTGATCGACGAGAGGCACGAACTCACTTTTTACCTGATAGCCGATGAGATCTACTTCCGCGTGGTTGGCGTCTATCTGGCTCAGGCGCGGCTGGCCTTGGGGCCGGAGGGGCCACATTCGCAGGCGGCGATGGCGGATCTAAGCCGGGCGATGTTTTATCACGTTCTTGAGCATGGGGAAGAACTGCACGCCTACCTGCAGTCGCCAGCCCAACAGGTTGCGAATGCCTGGCGCGGCATTTCTGCGATGCATCTGGGCCATGTGCTCTGGAACGACATCTCCGGCATCGGCAACCTGGTCGCCTCAGCGCCGGCGCAGCAGCTTCCGCGGTTCCTGGTGTTCGACGCCGGATCGGAACCGGAGATGTACGGGCCACTTGACCGGCTGTTTCCGGAAATCATGGGGAAGGTGACAAGAGATGCCGGGTCGTTCGACGCCGCCATCCCTACATTCTATCGCGACTGCATCCTCCTGATCAAGGCGACCGGGATTCAGGTCAGCCGTTCCGTGCGGGAGCGAATCACCGGCCTCATGCTGCGCAACCCGGCCAATGCCGAGTGTGTCGCCGCGTGCCGGGCCACCGCAGAACGCAGTGGACCCATCATCATTCTCGGTTTGAGAACTGAGAATCGGACACTGACCGACCTGCCTGGATTTTGCGAACGTCTCGTGACTTTCTTGGCGCAGACAGTTGGCCGGGCAACCTTGGTGGTAGATGGCCATAATTCGCGAAGCGGAAATACGAGCCAGGTTATTCGGAGTCATGGCGAAACTCAGGAAAACCGCCTGCCCCTTGAAATGGAGGCCGAGATCCTCCTTGCTATTCAGAGAAAAGCGGGCGGCAGTGGCATCAACGTTGTCAGCACTATCGGGCAGCCGCTCGATACGAGCCTGATCTGGTCATACTTCAGCAATTTTTTTATCACGATGTGGGGTGCTGGGCTGGCCAAGTATCGTTGGGTTTGCAATAAGCCAGGCTTTATCATGACCAGCCGCTGGAACCTGCAAAACAGAGGTGATCTATCGATTTACAACTCCTCAATGTTTCAGGAAGATCCGGCGCCGGTCGAGTTTGTTGACGCATCTGCAGTGCATGATCAGCCAACGGCTCCTCTTCTCGTGCCGCTTGGCGCAGGGTGCAACCCGTCCATCATGAACTTTGAGGTGGATGAGCATGTTGCATTTTATGCTGTAAGCAAACTACTTGATTGTTGTGACACAAAATAGATTGATTATTTATAAAATTAACTGGTGGATACTTCGAAGTAGCTTATGCAATGCCTCAACGTTGTTGTCGTGATAAGTTATAGTAGTTGAAAGATTAGCTTTGTCTCTCAACCGTGGTTTGTGTTATATCATAGCAATTAACGCATAAAGTGCATTGCCTCCTTCAAATCTCGCTGGCATTTTACAGCACCGAAACGGTAAGCAGGACACCCCACCCCTCATGCGGATTCTCCTCACCGGCGGTTGCGGCTTCATCGGCTCGGCCGTCATCCGACACCTGGTCCGCGCCACCGACCATCACGTCGTGAACGTGGACAAGATGACCTACGCCGCCTCCGAGGACGCGCTGGAGGAGGCGCGCAGCCACCCGCGGCACCGGCATCTCCGCGCCGACATCACCGACGCCGCCGCCATGCGCGACATCTTCGCGGCGCACCGGCCGGACGCCGTCATGCACCTCGCGGCCGAGAGCCACGTGGACCGCTCCATCGACGGCCCGGCACCGTTCATCCAGACCAACGTCGTCGGCACCTTCGTGCTGCTGGAAGCGGCGCGGGCCTACTGGGCGGCGCTCGGCAGCGAGGCGCGGGCGCGGTTCCGCTTCCACCACGTCTCGACGGACGAGGTGTTCGGCGCGCTCGGCCCCCATGACCCGCCGTTCACGGAGGACACGCCCTACGACCCGCGCAGCCCGTACTCGGCGAGCAAGGCGGCGTCCGACCACCTGGTGCGCGCCTGGTGGCACACCTATGGCCTCCCGGCCTTCGTCACCAACACCACGAACAACTACGGTCCCTGGCAATTCCCGGAGAAGTTGATCCCGCTCGTCACGCTGAACGCCATGGAGGGCAAGCCGCTGCCGGTCTATGGCGACGGCTCGAACCAGCGCGATTGGCTGTTCGTCGATGACCATGCCGAGGCCCTGGTCCGTGCGCTCGGGCACGCCGAACCCGGCGCGACGCTTGCCATCGGCGCCCGGCAGCCGCGCACCAACCTGCAGGTCGTGCACGCCATCTGCGCGGTGCTGGACGAGCTGGTCCCCGACCCCGCCGGGCCGCGGGCGCGGCTGATCCACTTCGTGACCGACCGCCCGGGCCACGACTTCCGCTACGAGATCGACCCGGCCCGCAGCAACGCGGCGCTCGGCTGGACCGCGCCGCACGGCTTCGACCGGGGATTGCGGCGCACCGTGCAGTGGTACCTGGACCATCGGGCGTGGTGGGAG
>CAXTTB010000035.1:7624-14715 GCA_964246905.1 uncultured Acetobacteraceae bacterium
CCGCAGCCGACGCCGCGGCAGAGCGCCTGCAGGACGGCGGGCGCCTCGCCTATGAGCGCGTCGAACTCGCCGAGCGCCTCGCCGACCGCGACTGGCTGAAGGGCTTCACGCCCGGCACGCTCGGCGCGGTCTACCGCGAGTTCACGCAGGCCGGCGGCATCAGCCCCGAGGGCCTCGTCGAAGTCAGCGGGCAGGTCGAGGCCGTGATCCCGCACCCCTACGGCTGGTTCGGCCGCCGCACTCGCGACGCGCACGACCTGTGGCACGTACTGACCGGGTATAATCTCGACCGGCTGGGCGGGTGGCCTCGGCGCCTTCTCCTATGACCAGACCGGGGCGCGCGGCTGGGCGGCGCCGCAGGGCTTCGACCAGGGATTGCGGCGCACCGTGCAGTGGTACCTGGACCACCGGGCGTGGTGGGAGGGCGTGCGCGCCGCCCGCTACGCCGGGCAGCGGCTGGGGACGGCGGCGTGAAGGGCATCCTGCTCGCCGGCGGCAGCGGCACGAGGCTGCACCCGATCACGCTGGCCAGCAGCAAGCAACTGCTGCCGGTCTATGACAAGCCGATGGTGTACTACCCGCTCTCGGTGCTGATGCTGGCGGGGATCAAGGACATCATGATCATCTCGACCCCGGACGACCTGCCGCAGTTCCGTCGCCTGCTGGGCAGCGGGGAGCGGTTCGGCGTGCGCTTCAGCTACGCCGAGCAGCCGAAGCCCGAGGGGTTGGCCCAGGCGTTCCATATCGGCGAGGACTGGATCGCCGGGCAGCCCTGCGCCCTGGCGCTCGGCGACAACCTGATCTTCGGCGACCACCTGAGCGTGCTGCTGCGCGCCGCCGTCGCCCGTCCGGAGGGCGCCACCGTGTTCGCCTACCAGGTGCGCGACCCCGAGCGCTACGGCGTCGTCGCCTTCGACGAGGGCGGGCGGGCGCAGGAGATCGTCGAGAAGCCCGCGGCGCCCAAGTCGAACTGGGCCGTGACCGGGCTGTACTTCTACGACGCCCGCGTGACGGAGCTGGCCCGGCGCGTCACCCCGTCCGCACGCGGCGAGCTGGAGATCACCGACTTGAACCAGATGTACTTGGAAGAAGGCACGCTGCACGTGGAGCGGCTCGGGCGCGGCTGCGCCTGGCTCGACGCCGGGATGCCGGACAGCCTGCTGCAGGCGGCGACCTTCGTGCAGACGATCCAGAACCGGCAGGGAATGCTGGTCGGCTGCCCGGAGGAGGTCGCGTTCCGCATGGGCTACATCGACGCCGGCACGCTGCGCCTCGCGGCCAAGGGCCTGAGCAAGACGGAGCTGGGGCGGCTGCTGCTGGAACTCGCGGACGGGCTGCACGCATGAAGGTCGAGCGCCTGCGGGTCCCCGACCTGATCCTGGTCACGCCGCCGCGGTTCGGCGACGCGCGGGGCTTCTTCTCCGAGGTGTTCAACGCAGCCCGGTTCGCCGAGGCCGGCATCGACATGCCCTTCATCCAGGACAACCAGAGCCTGTCCCGGGAGCGCGGGGTGGTCCGCGGCCTGCATTGCCAGGTGGCGCCGCACCCGCAGGGCAAGCTGGTGCGCTGCGTCCGGGGCGCGATCTGGGACGTGGCGGTGGACGCGCGCCGAGGCTCGCCGACCTTCGGGCAATGGGCGGCGGCGGAGCTGTCGGCGGAGAACTGGGCGCAGCTCTGGGTGCCGCCGGGCTTCCTGCACGGGTTCTGCACGCTGCAGCCTGACACGGAAGTGATCTACAAAGTCACCGACGTGTATGACCGCGAGTCGGAGCGGGGCGTGATCTGGAACGACCCGGACCTGGCGCTTCCCTGGCCGGTGGGGGAGGCGGAAGCCGTGCTGTCCGACAAGGACCGGCTGCTGCCGCGCTGGGCCGAGGCGCCGGCGCTGTTCTGATACCAACAGCCCCCTGCCTCGCCTCTTTTCGTCATTGCGAGCCGCCCTGGCGGCCTGGCAATCCAGGAGCCAGGCGCCGTGCTCGCGGTTTCCTGGATTGCCGCGTCGCTGCGCCCCTCGCAATGACGCGGAAACGATGGAGGCAAAGGGCTTCTAGTACGAGGCGCGGCTGGCCGCGCCCTTGGCCGAACCGGGTGGCGCGCCATGGCTGGGTCATCGTCTTGCGGCGAAAGCAGGTTGCTGGCAACACTGGCGCCGCATCGCGCCGCGTCAGCCGATGCAAGCCCGTCCCAAGTCGGAGAGATTGCATGCCGCATCCCCGGACTGCGCGCCTCGCTGCATCGGCACGGCTTTCGGTGCCGGCCGCGCTGCTCGGCCTGGCCATTGCCGCGACCGCCCCGCTTCCGGCCCGGGCGGCCGACGACCTCGCGCTGTGGTCCGCCTACCAGAACGTGCTGAAGCCGGCGAAGTATGTGGACCTCACCCACACGATCACGCCGCACATCCCGGTTTGGGCGGGTTTCGCCGGGTCCACCTTTGCACAGGCGCAGGCCGGCGCCGATGTCGAGGGCTTGGCCAAGAAGGGCGAAACCTTCACCTACGGCAAGGACGGGTTCGAGGCGACGCAGTATGTGCTGCACACCGATCAGCTCGGCACGCAGCTCGACCCGCCGGCGCACTGGGCGCCGGAATACCCGGCCATCGACGAACTGCCGCCGACCTACGCCATCCGCCCCCTCGCGGTGATCTCCATCGTGGAGCAGGTCAAGGCGAACCCGAACTACGCCCTTGCCGTGGCCGACATCGAGCGGTGGGAGGCCGCCCACGGGCGCATTCCGGAGGGCGCGGTGGTGTTCGTGCGCTCCGACTGGTCGGAGGCGTGGCCGGACCCGAAGCTCGCGACCCTCAAGGAGTTCCCGGGCGTCACGCTCGACGCGCTGCGGTTCCTGCACGAGCAAAGGCGCATCCTGTTCCACGGCCACGAGCCGCTCGACACCGACTCCACGCCGACGCTGGAGGGCGAATCCTGGCTCATGCACAGCGGCTATACGCAGGCGGAGGGCGTCGCCCACCTCGACCAGGTGCCGGAGGCCGGGGCGCTGGTCGCCATCGGCTACCCGAAGTTCGGCGGCGGCACCGGCGGCTATGCCCGCTTTGTGGCGATCTGCCCACCTGGCTGGCCGTTCGGCGTGGCCATCGGCCCCGGCGACGCGCCGCTGCCGCGCTCGGACCGGCCGCTGCACTTCGACCGAGCGTCCGGGATGCGGGTGCGGTAGCCTGGTCCTCATCGCCGCGCCGTGTGGCGCCTTCCTTGGGTCCCGGCCCGGGCACGGCCGCCACGCAACTTCTAGAACCGGGAAAACATGATTAGTATCGCGGCATGGCAGTGATCATGGTCACCGGCGGCGCCGGGCAACTCGCAACGGCGATGGAGCAGGAGGGCGGCGCGGTGGTGCGCCGGGTGGGCCGCCCGACCTTCGACTTCGACCGGCTGGCGTCGATTGCGGAATGCATGCAGGCCGTTCAGCCGACCCTCGTGGTCAACGCCGCCGCCTGGACGGCGGTCGATGCGGCGGAGGCGGAACCCGAGGCGGCCGGCCGCGCCAACCGCGACGGCCCGGCGACGCTCGCGGCATTCTGCGCCGACGCCGGCATCCCGCTGGTCCACGTCTCGACCGACTACGTGTTCGACGGGACAAAGGGCGCGCCCTACACCGAGTCCGACCCGACCAGCCCGGCCGGCGTGTACGGCGCGACGAAGCTCGAAGGGGAGCAGGCTGTGCTGGCCACATGGCCGCGCGCCATCGTGCTGCGGACCTCCTGGGTGTACTCGGCGACCGGCAAGAACTTCGTCCGCACCATGCTGGGCGCCGCGCAGAAGAACCCGCGGCTGCGCGTCGTGGCGGACCAGCGGGGCTGCCCAACCGCGGCGCGGGACCTGGCGGTGGCGGTCCTTGCGGTCGCGGCGCGGCTGCGGGACGGGTGGCGGGACGGTTACGCCGGGGTGTTCCACGCGGCCGGCGCCGGCTCCACCACCTGGCACGGGCTGGCGGAGGCGCTGTTCGAGGATGCGGCCGCCTACGGCCACCCGGCGCCGGTGGTGGACGCCATCGCCACGGCGGACTGGCCCACCCCGGCGCGGCGGCCGCCCGACAGCCGGCTCGACTGCACGAAGCTGTCGGAGGTGTTCGACGTGCGCCTGCCGGACTGGCGCGGCGGCCTGTCGCGGGTGGTCGCCGAACTGCTGGCGACGCCGTCGCCGCGTCTTTGACGGGTGGCCGTGTCGGCGCTGCCTCATCCCGCCTCGGCCCCGCCGCTCGCCGCAGAGCGGACGCTTCCGGCACCCCGGACGCCAGTCGTCGCCATCCTGCTGTCCACCTTCAACGGCGAGCAGTTCCTCGGCGACCAGCTTGAGAGCCTGATGAGGCAGACGGTGGCGGATTGGGTGCTGTTCTGGCGGGATGACGGGTCGAGCGACGGCACGGTCGATATCATGCGACGCTTCATGGCCGGACCCGGCGCCGGGCGGTGCCACGCGGTGCTGGACCCGCCGGGCCGGCTGCGCCCGACGGGCAGCTTCATGGCGCTGCTGCGCGCGGCGGTGCGGACGGACGTGGCCGCGGTGGCGTTCGCCGACCAGGACGACGTATGGCTGCCGGAGAAGCTGGCCCGCGCGGTCGCGGCGCTGCAGCCCGACCCGCGCCCGGCGCTGTATTGCAGCCGGCAGCTCCTGGTCGATGAGGCGCTGCGGCACATCGGCGTGTCGGCGCCGCTGCACCATCCGCCGGGCTTCCCCGCGGCGCTCACGCAGAACGTCGCCACGGGGTGCACCCTCGTGCTGAACCAGGCCGCGGCGCGGCTGGTGGCCGGCAGCCGCCCGCCGCCCGCGACGCTGCATGATTGGTGGAGCTACCTGGTCGTCTCCGCCCATGGCCGGCGGGGGGTGGGGGACGCGCCCCCCCCGGGGCTGTACCGCCAGCATGGCGGCAACGCCGTGGGTGCCCCTGCCTCCATGCGCCGGCGGTTTTTCGAGGCGGTGCGGCGCGGACCCGCCGCCTTCATGGCCGTGCTGCGCGGCCATGTCGCGGCACTCCGGGCGCAGCCGGACCTGCTCACCCCGGACGCGGCGGCGGCGCTGGACGTGGTAGAGGCCGGCCTGCAGGGCGGGGTGCCGCAGCGTCTGGCGGCGCTGCAGCTCGGCGGCCTGTCGCGTCAGACCTGGCAGGAGACGCTGATGTTCCGCCTATGGTTCCTAGTGGATCACCCGCCCGCGTCGTCGCCGGGCCAGCCGCAGGCCAGCAGCGCCGGCCGCATGTGAGGCGGCGGCGGGGCCGTGGCGACAATCGGCGGCGGCAATGGCAGGGCGATGGCGCGGGCCAGCAACTGCATCGGCCCCCCTTCGCGCGCCCCGTCTTCGCGCGCCCCGTCGCCGCGTCCATATACGGGGTAATGCACCCGGATCTGATGGGTCCGCCCGGTCCGGGGCCGCAACTCCAGCCAGGCGAGGCCGCCGGCCTGGCCCATCAGGCGCCAGCCCGTGTGCGCCGGAACGCCGTCCGGCCTCGGCTCCATGCGCCATCCCGAGGGCGTGCTGCGCTTGCTCAAGCGGTTGGACACCTCGCCCGACGCCGCGGCGGGCACGCCGTGCACCACGGCCCAGTAGGTCTTGCGTGCCGACCCGGATGTGAACGCCGCCTGCGCCGCAAGCAGCGCCTGCTTGCGGAGCGCCACCACCAGGCACCCGGCCGTGTCGGCATCCAGCCGGTGCGCGAGCCACGGGCCGTCCTTGCGCCGGGACAGCGCGGGGAAGCTGTCCTCGACGCTGGCGCCGCCGCCGGGTCCCGGATGCGCCGGCAGGCCGGCCGGCTTGTTCAAGACGACGAAATGCGAGCTTTGGAACAGGACCGGGATCATCCCGCCAGGTTGACAGCGGCGCCCCGGCGGCGGAAGCACCCCCATGCCCGATGACCGGATCTGCGGCCTGAACGCCGTCACCGCCCTGTTCGCCTGCCGGCCCGGCGACGTGATCCGCCTGTTCTACAGCGAGGACAGCAAGGCGCGGGTCGGCCCGCTCTGCGCCGAGCTGGCCCGGACGCGCCGCCCGTACCGCCTGCTGCCGCCCGACGAGCTGGAGCGCGCCGCCGGCACCCCGCACCATGGCGGCGTCGTCGCGGTGGCGACGCCCCGGCCCCTGGGAATGCTCGACTTCGTGCGCCCGCCGCGCTTCCCGCTGCTGCTGATCCTGGACAGCGTGGGCAACCCGCACAACCTCGGCGCCATCGCGCGCAGCGCCGCGTTCTTCGGCGTGCGCGCCATGGTGCTGCACGACACGCCGCTGCAGGCCATGCCGTCGGACGCCGCCTACCGCGTGGCGGAGGGCGGGCTTGAGCACCTGGAAGTGACCAAGACCCGCAACCTCCGCAAGGCGCTGCTGGCGCTTGACCCGTATTACCGCACCGTCGCCGCGACGCTGACGGAGGAGGCCGTGCCCGTCACCGCCCTACCGCGGGACCGCCCGGTGGCGCTGGTGCTGGGCAACGAGGAGCGGGGGGTCGGCTTCGACGCATTGGAGACCTGCCGCCGCCGGGTCCGCATCGAGGCCCGCGGCGCGGTGCAGAGCCTGAACGTCGCGCAGGCCGCCGCCGTGCTGCTGCACACCCTGACCAGCCAAATCGCGAGGAGCTGATGCGGATCCACGTCCAGAACATGCCCAACGACCCGCGCTTCGCCGTCACCCCGGCGCAGTGGGACGCCGCCGCCGCCCGCGCGCCGGACGTGTCGGACGGGCACGCCGTGACCTATGGCGAGACGCCCGAGGCGTTCCAGGACGCGATGAACGAGGCCGAGGTGCTGGTCGGGCAGACCGGCGCGGTCCGCCGGCTGTTCCCCGCCGACGCGCCGCGGCTGCGGCTGATCTACTGCACCTCCGCCGGCCTCGATGCGTTGGCCCCCTTCGACCGTTTCCCGCCCGGTGCTGTGCTGCTGAACAACCGCGGCACGCACGGCGCCAAGGCCGGCGAGTACGGCATCATGGCGCTGCTGATGCTGGCGTCCGGCGTGCCCGGCTTCGTCACGGCGCAGCGGGCCGGGCAGTGGGCGCCGCGGCACGGCTCCGTGCTGGGCGGGCGGCGGCGGCGTCCCCCAGCGCCGGGGTGACCGCGGAGCGCGGGGGGTTGGGGCTGTTCTGGGCGTGGAT
>CAXTTB010000036.1:0-8202 GCA_964246905.1 uncultured Acetobacteraceae bacterium
GGGGTAGCCGAAGCTGGAACGGACATGGGCTTAGGAAAGCAGCCCTAAATACTTCATCGTGCAAAGATTTGCTCGTGCGGATACAGGTCGTGTTGCATCCGTAGTCCAACAGATATTGTCCTCGGCCGCTTAATTTGACACGCCGCAGCCTTCGCAACCCGGCAAGAGCGCGAGGGCACCCGTGGCAACCGATCCCAACGTGAACCCCAACCCCATCTTCGGCACCCCCGGCAACGACACCCTGGTCGGGACCGACCAGGGCGACCTGATCTTCGGCTTCGCCGGCGTCGATGTGCTGATCGGCGGCGAGGGCAACGACACCCTGAAAGGCGGCGCCGGCGGCGACGTGCTGCTGGGAGGCAACGGCAACGACCGGCTGTTCGGCGGTGCCGCTGGCGACGTGCTGGACGGCGGCAACGGCAATGACACGCTGCGCGGCGGCGCGGGCGGCGACATCCTGCTCGGCGACAACGGCCGCGACGTGCTGATCGGCGGCCCCGGCGCGGACCTGATGACCGGGGGACAGGGCGCCGACACCTTCGTCTATAACAGCGACCCGTTCGACGGGATCGCGCCCTCCGCGCAGGCTCCCGGCCAGATCCCGGGCGTGGCCGCCCCCGACACCATCACCGACTTCACGGTCAGCGAGGACGCGTTCAGGCTGAACGTCAGCAGCCTGGGGCTGCAGGGGTTCAGCTTCGCCAACGGGGCGGTCGGCGACCTGTCGGGGACCGCGAACGTCCTGGTCTTGCAGGGGCAGTTCGCCAGCGCCGCCGACGCCGCGCAGGCGGTGGCCGGCAATGCCGACCTCCAGGCCGGCGCCGGGGTGTTCGTGTTCCACGACGCGACGCGGGGCATCAACGAGCTGGTGTACTCGGCCGACCTCAGCCATGGCGGCAACTACAGCGTGCTGGCCAACCTGACGAACCAGGCGGGCGACGCCGGGGCGGCGCTGCTGCCGGGCTACACGGCGGGTAATTTCAGCGCGTCCTGATTTTCACAGGGCGCAGGCGGCCACGGGGCCGGCGAGGAGAGAGCGGTGGCGGATCACGTCGAATACATCCTGGGACATGCGCCGTCAGAGGCCCGGCGTCTCGCGCTGCAGGCGGAGATCGCCCGGCCGGTGACGGAGCGCATGCTGCGGGCCGCCGGGCTGTCCCCGGGGATGCGTGTGCTGGACATCGGCTGCGGCATCGGCGACGTGGCCATGCTGGCGGCGGGGATCGTCGGGCCGGGCGGCGCGGTGGTGGGCGTGGACCGCGACGAAAGCATCGTCAAGGCCGCGCGGGAGCGGGCCGCGGGCGCCGGTCTGCCCATCGAGTTCCGCCAGGCCCAGGCCGAGGACTGCCCGGAACTTGGCACGTTCGACCTGGCGGTCGGCCGCTATGTCCTGGTGCACCAGGCCGACCCGGCGTCCATCGTCCGCGCCGCCGCCTCCTACGTCAGGCCGGGCGGGACCGTCGCCTTCCAGGAGCACTTCGTGGGGCCTGCGCTCCTGGACCTCATGGGCGCCGGGCCGCTGTGGCGCGGGACGCTGGGCCTGCTCGTGTCCGCGTTCTCCGGCGTCATGCAGCACCCCGACGTGGGCGCGCGGCTGGTCGGGACGTTCCATGCGGCCGGGCTTGAGGAGGCGGCGGTGTTCTGCGACATGCCGGTGGACGCCAGCCCGGCCAGCCGCCTGTTTCCCTGGCTTGCCCTGACGGCGCGGAGCCTGCTGCCCGTCATGGAGCGGACCGGCGCCGTGACGGCGGCGGCGCTGGACGCGGACTCGCTGGAGGACCGGCTCCGTGCGGAGGCGGCGGCGCTGCACAGCCAGGTGGCGTTCGCGCCGCAGTTCTGCGCCTGGGCGCGCAAGGGATAGGTGGACCCCGGGGGGCGTCCTTGCGGCAGGCTCCCACCGCCAGCGGCGCAGCGTGATCCCATGCCGGCATGACGTTTATAAGAATGTCCACCTATTTCGATCCATGAGTGTCCATTTGCCATTGATCGGGTGGCGCACGGAAGCGAGCATCGGGCATCGCCCCGATCCTGCGGGCGGTCCGGGAGCGATGCATGACCGCCATTCTGAGCGTGTTCCACCAGCATGAGACGGGATGGCACACCTATACCAGCCCGCAGTTGCCGGGGCTGTTCCTCACCGGCCCCGACGAGGACGCGATGGCCTTGTCGGACGTGCTGGCCTCGACGATCTGCGCCCTGATCCAGGCGGCGGAGCAGCGCGCCGTTTCGATCCGGCGTGCGGAGTCGTACCGCGGTCACATCGCATCAGGACATAATATCGCCGTGAGAGACGTGTTGCATTTTTTGGTGACGAATCCCGGGTCGGAAGCGTCTAACTTGGACGCTTACCCAGCCCGGCAGGATAATGGCAGCAAGGCTCGTCGTCGAAACAAACAGGATTGAGGCTTGGCTCAGGGGACTCGGCTGCGTGAAAGGAGCCTGCCCGAACGCGTTCGCCTGCATGTGGCATCCGCCCGGCGGACGGGCGCCGTTCCTGGCGCCGAACCCCGCGCGCTACCCGCAGGTGCCGTTCAGGCAGGCGTGCCGCTTGGCCGATATGCTGTCGGAGATCATGGGCGTTCAGGGCTTTGGGTTTCCGATGCCTTGAGGGCAGGGACGGCCGGGCCACGGGGAAAGGCTGGCCGACCATCCTGCTCCCCCTTGAAAAGACAATGTGACTGGTCATCTCAGATGATATGCACAAGGAGACCACCGCCCCGGTCCGCGAGCGCCTGCTGCAGGCGGGTGTGCTCGTGTTCAGCAAGTCGGGCTTCAACGGCTCCAGCGTGCAGGACATCACCGAAGCGGCGGGCGTGCCGAAGGGTTCCTTCTACAATCACTTCGACAGCAAGGAGGCGCTTGGCGCGGCAGTCGTCGAGTACTTCTGGGACAACAAGGCTTGCCATGCCTTGGCGATCTTGGATCAGGACGCGCTGGACCCGGTCGTGCGGCTGCGGCGCTACTTCGAGCAGGTCATCCAGGGCGTCGAAGGGATGGGCTACACCTGCGGCTGCTTCATCGGCAACATGACGGCCGAACTCTCCGACCACAGCGTCGTCATCTCCGACCAGCTCTCGGCGGCCTATGCGCGATGGACCCGGCGCATCGCCGAGTGCATCAGGCTGGCGCAGCAGGCGGGCAGCATCCATTCGGAAGCCGATCCCGACGTCCTCGCCACCTTCGCCCTGAATGCCTGGGAAGGGGCCTTGCTGCGTGCCCGGGTGGCCAAGAGCAGCCGCCCGCTGCAGCAGTTCATCGACACCCTGTTCACCCAGCTTCTGCGCTGACACCCTCTTTTTTGCCGGAGTCCGAGATGACCAGTCATCTAAAGCCGCTGGGCCGTGCGTTGCCGTTCACCCGGCCGGTCCCGGGCCGGGGCCGCGGCACGGTCAGGAGCGCGGCCGGCCTCCTTGTTTTGCTGGCCGCCGCGGGCGGGGGCTATTGGGCCCTCCATGGGCGCGGCGCCCCGCCGCCGGGGGGCGCGGCGCCGCCCCCCCCCCCCCCCGGGGGCCGGGGCCCCCGCCGCCCCCGCCCGGGGTGCCGGCCAGCCCGCCGCTCCAGCGCAGCCTGGCGCAGTCCACCGAGTTCACGGGCCAGTTCTCCGCCGTGGACCAGGTGGACCTCCGCGCCCAGGTCAGCGGCTACCTGACGGAGATCCACGTCGCCGACGGCCAGCTCGTCCACAAGGGCGACCTGCTGTTCGTGGTGGACCCGCGCCCCTACGCCATCCAGTTGCAGCAGGCCGTGGCGCAGTACCAGACGGCCGCCGCGTCCCTGGACCTGGCCCAGAAGCAGGTGGCGCGGTCCACCGCGCTGAAACGCAACGACTTCGCGTCCGGCGAGACGGTGGACCAGCGCACGGAGGTGCAGCAAGGGGCGGTCGCGGCGGTTGACCAGGCGAAGGCGGCGATCCAGGCCGCGCAGCTCAACCTCGACTTCACCCGCATCACCGCGCCGTTCGACGGCCGGGTCGGCGCGCGGCAGGTCTCGGTCGGCAGCCTGATCAGCGGCGGGGTCGGCGCCGGCAGCGGCACGAAGCTCACCAGCCTCGTCTCGCTCGACCCCATCCATGTCGATTTCGACATGAGCGAGGCGGACGCCCTGGTGTACCAACGCTACCTTGCAGCCGGCCAGTCCGGGACCGCAAGCGAGCCTGGGGCGGACCGCTCGATCAAGCTCAGCCTGAGCGACGAGAGCGGGTGGCCGCGGCAAGGCACGCTCGACTTCATCGACAACCAGGTGGACCGCGGCAGCGGCACCATGCACGCGCGGGCGACGGTGGCGAACCCTGGCCTGCTGATCGCGCCGGGCCAGTTCGCCCGGGTGCAGGTGCCGATGTCGGCGCCGCGTCCCGTGCTGCTGGTGCCCGACGCGGCGCTCGTCACCGACCAGTCGCGCAAGGTGGTGATGACCGTGGCCGCGGACGGCACGGTCACGCCCAAGCCCGTGGAGATCGGCCCGCTCGAAGGCGACCGCCTGCGGGTGGTCGCAAGCGGCCTGGCACCCGATGACCAGGTGGTCGTCAACGGCCTGATGCGCATCCGGCCCGGCGCCAAGGTCACGCCGCATCCCGGCCCGACCGACACCGCAGGAAAGTAGGCCTCCCGCCATGCGCATCTCGCACTTCTTCATCGACCACCCGATCTTCGCCTCGGTGCTGTCGCTGTTCATCACCATCGTCGGCGGCGTCGCCTACTTCACCCTGCCGGTCTCGCAGTACCCGGAGATCGCGCCGCCCATCGTCCAAGTGACCGCGACCTACCCCGGCGCCTCCGCCGAGGTGCTGAGCCAGACGGTCGCCACGCCGCTCGAGCAGCAGATCAACGGCGTCGAGAACATGCTGTACTTGAGCAGCCAGGCGACCGGCGACGGCAAGCTCACCATCAACGTCACCTTCAAGCTCGGCACCAACCTCGACAACGCGCAGGTGCTGACGCAGAACCGCGTCGCGGTGGCGCTGCCGCGCCTGCCGGAGGCGGTGCAGCGGCTGGGCGTGACCGTCATCAAAAGCTCGCCCGACCTGCTGATGGTCATCCACCTCTCGTCGCCCGACCATTCGCGCGACGCGCTGTACCTGTCGAACTACGCGACGCTGCACGTCAAGGACACGCTGGCCCGGCAGGACGGCGTGGGCAGCGTGCAGGTGTTCGGCAACCGCGACTACTCGATGCGGGTCTGGCTCGACCCGGACAAGGTCGCCGCCCACAGCCTGACGGCGGGCGAGGTCGTGGCGGCGTTGCAGGCGCAGAACCTGCAGGTCTCCTCCGGCGTGCTGGGGCAGCCGCCGGTGCCGGCGCCGGGCGCGTTCCAGCTCAACGTGCAGACGCTCGGGCGGCTGGTGGACCCCTCGCAGTTCGCCGACATCGTCGTCAAGTCGGACGCCTCCGGCCGCATCACCCGCGTCGCCGACATCGGCCGGGTCGAGCTGGGCGCGCAGGACTACGGCTCGAACGGCTACCTCGACGTGCTCGATGCGGTGCCGCTGCTGGTGTACCAGCAGCCCGGCTCGAACGCGCTGGCGACGGCGCAGCACATCCACGCGGCGATGGCGGACCTGTCCAAGGAGTTCCCCGAGGGCCTGCGCTACGACATCGTCTATGACACGACGGGCTTCATCGCGCAGTCGGTGCACGAGGTGCTGACCACCATCCTCGAAGCCGTGGCCCTGGTCGTGGTGGTCGTCATCGTGTTCCTGCAGACCTGGCGCGCCTCCGTCATCCCCATCGTCGCGATCCCCGTGTCGCTGGTCGGCACCTTCGCGGTCCTGGCGGCGCTCGGCTTCTCCCTCAACAACCTCAGCCTGTTCGGCCTCGTGCTCGCGGTCGGCATCGTCGTCGATGACGCCATCGTCGTGGTCGAGAACGTCGAGCGCAACCTCCGGCTCGGCCTGTCGCCGCGGGAGGCGGCGCACCGGACGATGGACGAAGTGGGCGGCGCGCTGATCGCCATCGCCCTCACGCTCTGCGCCGTGTTCATCCCGTCGGCGTTCATCGCCGGCATCTCCGGCCAGTTCTTCCGGCAGTTCGCGGTCACGATCGCCGCGTCCACGGTGATCTCCTGCTTCGTCTCCCTCACGCTCAGCCCGGCCTTGTGCGCGATCCTGTTCAAGCCGCACGAGGCGCATGGGGGCGGCCATGCGGGACCGGGCCGGCGCTCGCTGCTGGCCCGCCCGGTGGCTGCGTTCTTCGAGGGCTTCAACCGTGGGTTCGAGTGGCTGTCGGAGCGGTTCGGGCGGCTGACCGCGCGGCTGATCCGGCTGAGCGGGATGATGCTGGTGGCCTACGCCCTGCTGATCGGCCTCACGGGTTGGCAGTTCAGCCGGGCGCCGACCGGGTTCATCCCCGAGCTGGACCAGGGCTACCTGATCACCGTGCTGCAACTGCCGCCCGGCGCGTCGCTGGCGCGGACGGACGCCGTGGTGCGGAAGGCGACGCAGATCATCCTGGAGACGCCGGGCGTGGAGCACGCGGTCGCGTTCTCCGGGCTGGACGGCGCCACGCTGACCAACGCGCCCAACGCCGGCGCCATCTTCACGCCGATGAAGCCGTTCGCCGAGCGCGAGGCCCAGGGGCTGAGCGCCAACGCCATCCTGGCCTCGCTGCGTCAGCGCCTGTCCACCATCGAGGACGCGTTCGTCATCACCATCGCCCCCCCGCCGGTCGCGGGCATCGGCAACGCCGGCGGGTTCAAGATGATGCTGCAGGACCAGGCAGGCCTCGGCCCGGCCGCGCTGCAGGCGGCGGCGCAGGACCTCGCGGCCAAGGCGAACCAGACGCCGGGGCTGGTGGGCGTGTTCAGCCCGTTCAGCGCCGGCACGCCGACCGTGTTCGCCGACATCGACCGCGTGAAGGCGGAGAAGCTGGGCGTCTCCCCCGACAAGGTGTTCGAGGCGATGCAGGTCTATCTCGGCTCCGCCTACATCAACGACTTCAACTACCTCGGCCGCACCTACCAGGTGATCGCCCAGGCCGACGGGCGGTTCCGGACGACCACCGCCGACATCGCCCGGCTCAAGACCCGCAACGCGGCCGGCGCCATGGTGCCGATCGGCTCGGTCGCGAGCTTCCGCGACGTGACCGGCCCCTACCGGGTGCCGCGCTACGACCTGTTCCCGGCCGCCGAGGTGCAGGGCGGCACCCTGCCGGGCGTCTCCTCCGGCTACGGGCTTGCCACGATGGAGCGGTTGGCCCGCGACACGCTGCCGGCGGGCGTCGGGTTCGAGTGGACGGACCTCGCCTTCCAGCAGAAGCAGACCGGGAACACGGCCCTGCTGATCTTCGCGGCCTCCGTCCTGTTCGTGTTCATGGTGCTGGCCGCGCAGTACGAGAGCTGGAGCCTGCCGCTCTCCGTCGTGCTGATCGTGCCGATGTGCCTGCTGGCCGCGGTGTCGGGCCTGCTGCTGCGCGGGATGAGCGTCGATATCCTGGCGCAGATCGGCTTCGTCGTGCTGGTCGGCCTCGCGTCCAAGAACGCGATCCTGATCGTCGAGTTCGCCAAGCAGGCGCAGGACGCCGGCGCCACGGCGGCGGAGGCGGCGGTGCAGGCGGCCACGACCCGGCTCCGCCCGATCCTGATGACGTCGTTCGCCTTCGTGCTCGGCGTCGTGCCGCTGGTGACGGCGACCGGCGCCGGCGCGGAGCTGCGGCAGTCGCTGGGCACAGCCGTGTTCTTCGGGATGCTGGGCGTCACCGGGTTCGGCCTGGTGTTCACCCCGGTGTTCTTCTCCGTCATCCAGCGCCTGTTCCGCGCCCGCGCGGAAGCGAAGCCGGTCGCCGTGCCGGCAGGGGAGTAGGGGAGCATCGCCCCGACAGGCCGGGCGCTTGATGCGGAAGCCGTGGCGCAGGCCAACCGATCCCTTGCGGCGCGTCGCCGGGGCAAGCATGCACGTTGAACAGGACCATACCGATCACCGGGAGTTCCGACCTGTCGATACCAGCAGCCCCTTGGGTTGACTGGTATGCGCGCGGGGCCAGGCGCGGAGCGCCCGTCCGGGTTGATGGGGTCGCCGAAATCTGGCGAACCCGCGCAGATCGCTTCGCGATCTCGCAGCGGTTCGACACGCGAAGCGTTTGCGGCTGAGGCCGCGCGCCAACAGCGACTCTGATACCAGTCGTCCCAAAGGGAGTCTGGTATTATACTAAAAGCCCTTTGCTCTGGCTTTTCCCCGTCATTGCGGGCCGCCTTTGCGGCGCGGCAATCCAG
>CAXTTB010000036.1:8212-14550 GCA_964246905.1 uncultured Acetobacteraceae bacterium
CTCCCCCCCCCCCGCCCCCCGGCGGGGGGCGCCCGGGGTCGCCCCGCCCCGCTGCGCTCCTCGCAATGACGGAAAGGGGTCAATGCAAGGGGCCGCTGGTATAAGGGCGCCGGGCCGGGAGCGCCATCGTCAAGCGGACCCCGGGACCATCAATCGCCACCTCGGCGTATTCTGAGGAGGCGTGCTCTGAAGGAGACCTTCCCCATGGCCGAAGCCACCAACCACTACGGCGCCACCGCCGCCCGCGGGCACGGCCGGCCCGGCCGCGAGCTGCGGCCCCGCAGCGTCACAATCGACATGCACTCCCACGTCATGGTTCCCGAAGCGGCCACGCTGACGGGGCCGCACGTGGACCTCGCGAAGGTGCCGCTGGCGCACTTCGCGACCGACGACACCAAGGCGCTGAACCGCAAGCAGGACGCGGACCGCCGCCCGAACATGCTGGACGCGGCCGTGCGCCTGGCCGACATGGACGCGGCCGGCATCGACGTGCAGGTCATCATGCCGCCGCCGCCGCAATGCACCTACGCCGTGCCGCTCGACATCGGGATCAAGGCGGCGCGGATTGTCAACGCGGGCCTCGCCGCCTTCGCCGCGCAGCGGCCGGAGCGGTTCACGGCCATCGGCACCGTGCCGATGCAGGACGGCCGGGCCGCCGCCGCGGAGCTTGAGCGGTCGATGCGCGAGGATGGGATGAAGGGCGCGCAGGTCCTGACCAACGTGAACGGGCTGGAGCTGTCGGACCCCGGGTTCGCCCCGTTCTGGGCCAAGGCGGAGGAGCTGGGCGCCGTCGTGCTGATCCACCCCAACGGCTTCACCGAAGCGGGACGCATGAGCCGCTTCTACTTCAACAACGTCGTCGGCAACCCGCTGGAGACGACGCTGGCGCTGCACTACCTGATCTTCGACGGCGTGCTGGAGCGGCATCCGGCCCTCAAGGTGGTCGCGGTGCACGGCGGCGGCTATCTTGCCAGCTATTCCGGGCGCATCGACCATGCCTGGGGCGCGCGTTCGGACGTGCGGGGCGCCTTGCCGCTTCCGCCCACGACGTATCTGAGGCGGGTGTTCTTCGACACGGTGGTGTTCACGCCGCACCAGTTGCGGACCCTGGTGGAGGTGTTCGGCGCGGAGAAGGTCCTGATGGGGACGGACTACCCCTACGACATGGCTGAGAGCGACCCGGTGGGCCACCTTGCCTCCGCCGGGCTGGACGGGGCGGCGTTCGCGAAGATCGCCGGAGGGAACGCGAAGGCCCTGTTCGGGGTGTAGTGCCGGCCGCGCCGTCACGGCGCCACCCGCAGAAGGGGTGGAGGCAGGTCGCTGAAGTCCGGCAGCACGGGCGCGCCCGCCGCCGATGCCGCCAGAGCCGACGCCGCCAGACAGGGAGACCCAAGATGACCGAAACCACCCTCGCCGCCGCCAACCTCCGGATCGCGCACGACAAGCGGCGCAACATGGCCCGGTTCCTGGAGGTGATCGACGAGGCGGCCGGGAAGGGCGCCGACATGCTCGTGCTGCCCGAGGCCGGGCTGCAGGGCTACGCCGACTTCGCCTTCGCCCCGGGCGGCAAGGAGGCGGCGGAGCAGAAGCAATACTACCACCGCGAGGCGGAGACGATCCCGGGTCCCGCGACCGAGCGCATCGCCGACGCGGCCCGGCGCCATGGCATGTTCATCCAGCTCGGCCTGGCCGAGACGGCGCTGCACGGCAACGTCATCTACAACAGCACCGCGCTCATCGGCCCCGACGGGATCGCCAGCGTCTATCGCAAGGTCCACAACCAGTTCGAGTTCCCGTATTTCGGCCCCGGCGAGGACCTGCCCGTGGTGCGGACGCCGCATGCCGCCGTGGGGAGCATCATCTGCTACGACCTCTGCTTCCCGGAGATCGTCCGCTCCTACGCGCTGCGCGGCGCGGAGGTGGTGCTGATGTCCAACGCCTGGCCGATGAAGGGCCACGACCGGCCGAACGACTATCACGGCTGGGCGATGGACCTGGCGGCGCAGGCGAACGCGTTCTTCAACCAGTGCTGGCTGGTCATCTCCAACCATTGCGAGACGGGCGCCTACTCGCAGAGGCTCGACTACTACGGCGGGTCGCAGATCGTCGATCCCTTCGGCAAGGCGGTCGCCTACGCGGCCCAGGAGGAATGCGTGCTGACCCACACGGCGGACCTGCAGGAGGTGCTGCTGCGGTCCCGCACGGAGGGGTTCTTCGGCCTCAACCTGCTCCAGGACCGGCGGCCGGAGCACTACGGCGCGCTGGTGGACCAGGGATACCGGAGGACGGCGGGGCCGTAGGCGGCCGCACATTTACTTCGCTCTGCCACGCGGGCACCACGGGCAGGGCTGCTCGCAGCCCTGCCCGGCCCGGCGCCGATGGCCGCGGGGGTGCCCCGCCTAAGACACGGAGCGGAGCTGCCCCCCGGGGTCCGCCCGCAGCGTGGCGAGTTCCTGGGCGACCAGCGCGTCGTGGGCGTCCACGTCGGCCTTCGCCGCCGCGGGACTCCACCGCCCGCGCATGGTGAAGATCGTCAGGATGAACAACGCGACGCCGGCGATGCAGACCCAGTACCAGAGCTGCCACTGGCCCGGTGTCGCCGCCGCCGCCTGCTGGATCGCGCCGAGGTGGGCGAGCAGCTCGGGGCTGGGCGTCGCCTTGGCCGCGAGCGTCTCCTGGTAGGCGGCGAGGTAGGCCGGCGCCTCGATCAGCGGCGTCACGCTGTTGACGACGTAGGGCAGGGCCAGGAAGCAGGCCGTGACGATCAGGCGCTGCAGCCAGCCCCAGATGGCGAGGCCAGTCGCCGTGAGCGCCGGGTTGCGCGCCTCCACGGTCTCCGTGAAGCTCGCCATCCAGGCCGTGTAGGCGAAGCCGACCAGGACGGACTGCGCGCAACTGATGCCCGCGACCACGGCGAACGGCGGGTGCTGGCCGGCCAGGGTGAGCCAGTACCACATCAGCACCGCGGCGCCGATGCCGCCCACGAACATGAACGGCTTGCGTACGCGGAGCCGGTCCGAGAGCATCCCGGCAGCGACAAGCGAGACCGCGTTGGCCGCCCAGGTCCAGTTCGCCACCTCGTTGGCCTGGGCCACGGTGAACTGGAACACGGTGACGAGGTAGATCGTCCCGAACGCCACCGCCGTGTAGTAGAAGATCAGCAGCGTGGACACGCCGATGGCCGGGGCCAGCACGTCGAGGTGCAGGATCTGGCTCAACGGGCGCTGCAGGCTGGCTTCCACGTCCAGGCCCTTGGCCCGCAGCTCCACCAGCAGGCGGTCGCGCTCGCTCACCATGAGCTGGTCGCGCAGCGCGGGCGCCAGCTCGCGCAGGCCGAGGAACGCCACCACGAACACCACGAGGCCGATGGCGCCGCAGATGTAGAACTGGCTCTGCCAGGTCTGCAGGCTGGGCAGCGTCAGGGTGTTCACCGCGCTGACCATCAGGCTGCCCAGCACCGGCCCCACGGTCCAGAAGCCCATCGCCGCCGCCCGGCCGACCTGCGGCGAGAAGTCGCGCATCAGCGCCGGCGTGGTGACGAGGACGATGCCCTCGACGAAGGCGACGGCGCAGGAGGCGACGGCGAACTGCAGCGGCGTCTTGACGTTCGGCAGCACGAACAGCGTCATCAGCGAGACGACCAACATGCCGTACACGATCAGGTTCGCCCGCCCGAACCGATCCGCCAGCCCGGCCAGCAGCGAGCCGAAGGCGCCCAGCAGGTTGCCGGCCGCCAGGATGAAGACGAAGATCCCGAAGGGGATGCGAAGCTCCGTCAGCATCAGCGTCGCGACGCCGCCGCCGACGTAAAGCTGATAATACAGCGAGACGGTGATGCCGACGACGAGCAGCAGGAGCGCCATGCGGACGCCCTGCCGCGGGTAGTGCGGCAGTTGGCGGTTCCACACGGTGCCGAACGACGGCGCCGGGTCTGCCATGGCTTGACTGGACATTCGGACGGTTTCCTCCCCTTTGAATTGAGCGTCTTTGGTCAAGGCTGCTCCGGCCTTGTGTGGGCCGGTTCCAACGGTGATCCGCGGGTCGTCAGCGCCGGGTGAACTCCATCCCGTTGGCGACCCGGCCGTAGCGCAGGGCCACCGCGTCCATGGCGTAGTTCCGGTGCAGCTTCCACGGCCGCTTCGACCCCTGCTTGGGCAGCATGTCGGCGCCGCGCTGGATGTAGCCGGAGGACAGGTTGAAGAACGGCTCGATCTCGACCGAGGGGTCGCGCCGCGGCGTCGCCGTCTTGAAGCGCCGGCGCTTCATGTGGTTGAGCAGCCGGCACACGTACTCGCAGGTGATGTCGGCCTTGAGCGTCCAGGAGGCGTTCGTGTAGCCGATGACCGAGGCGAGGTTCGGCACCCCGCTGAACATCATGCCCTTGTAGGCCAGCGCCTTCGACAGATCGACCGGGCTGCCATCGACGCTGAGCTTCACGTCGCCGAGCAGGTTGAGCTTGAGGCCCGTCGCCATGACGATGACGTCGGCGCCGATCTCCTCCCCGGATTTGAGGCGGATGCCGCCCTCCATGAAGGTCTCGATGTGGCCGGTCGCGACCGACGCCTTGCCGCCGCGGATCGCGTTGAACAGGTCGGCGTCGGGCACGAGGCAGAGCCGCTGGTCCCACGGCTTGTACGACGGGGTGAAGTGCGTGCCCACGTCGTAGTCCGGGCCGAGGGCCTTCTGCACCAGGCCGATGAGCTGCTGCTTGGACTTCTCCGGGTCCTTGCGGACGGCACGGTAGAGGTACATGCCCAGCGCCATGTTCTTCAGCCGCGCCAGGCGGTAGGCCAGCTTCGTCGGCAGGTTCTTGCGGAGCCAGTTGGCGGCCTTGTCCTCGGACGGCATCGCGACGATGTAGGTGGGCGAGCGCTGCAGCATGGTGACGTGCGCCGCGGTCTTCGCCATCTCCGGCACCACCGTGACGGCCGTGGCGCCGCTGCCGATCACCACGACGCGCTTGCCCGCGTAGTCGAGGTCCTCCGGCCAGAACTGCGGGTGCGCGATCTGGCCTGCGAAGATGTCGGCGCCGGGGAACTCGGGCGCGTGCCCGCCGGCGTAGCTGTAGTAGCCGCTGCACATCAGCAGGAAGCCGCAGGTCAGCCGGACCGGCTCCCCGGTGTCCGTCCGCTCCGCCTCGATCAGCCAGCACGCATCGGCCGACGACCAGGACGCCTGCTTGACCCGGTGGTTGAAGCGGATGTGCTTGTCGATGCCGAACTCCCGCGCGGTGTCGCGGACGTAACCCAGGATGGAGGGGCCGTCGGCGATGGACTTGTCCCCGGTCCAGGGCCGGAAGGAATAGCCCAGCGTGTACATGTCGGAGTCCGAGCGGATGCCGGGATAGCGGAACAGGTCCCAGGTGCCGCCGATGGTCTCCCGCGCTTCCAGCAGCGCGTAGCTCATGCCGGGGCAGCGCGCCTGGAGGTGGTAGCCCGCGCCGATGCCGGACAGCCCGGCGCCCACGATCAGCACGTCGATGTGCTCCACCGCGGCGCCCCGTTCCGGCTGTGCACGTGCCGACCCGCCTTCGAGGATGGTATCCTGGTCACTCATGCTTATCGTTCCTTGTGCCGAAAGATGGCGATGCTGGCGGGATAAGGAGAGGGCATTCGCGGACGCAAGCGTCCCGTGGCTTGATCCGCCGCCGGGCCGCGGACGCTGCGGGATGGGCCTGGGCCATGTTCACCGGGCCGACCCTCAGCTCTGTCCGGTGGCCCGGGCGATCACCCGCCAGTAGTTGACCGGGAACAGCCGTTCGATCGCCACGACGTGCCGCACCTTGTTGCCGACGAGCACGCGCTTCTTGCGTCGCTCGATCCCGCGGATGATGGCAGCGGCTGCGCCCTCCGGGGGGAAGGTGAGGAGCTTGGCCACGATCTTCCCCCCCGCCTCGATCTCCGCGCTGCTCAGCCCGCCCAGCCGGGCGTTGTTCGCGACGTTGGTGCGGACCCCGCCCGGGAACACCACGGTCATGCCCACAGTCGAGCCAGCGGCCTCCAGCTCGTGGCGCAGCGCCTCCGAGAAGCCCTTGACCGCGTACTTGCTCGCCGCGTAGGCGACGTTGCCCGGCGGCGCGATGAGGCCGTACACGCTCGACAGGTTGACGATCTGGGCCGTGCCCTCGCGCCGCAGCATCGGCAGGAAGGCGCGGGTCATCCACACCGTGCCCCAGAAGTTGATGTTGAAGCACCACTCGAAGTCCGCCGGGGGAACCTGGTCGAACGTGCCGCCGGTCGAGACGCCGGCGTTGTTGATCAGCACGGTGACGCCCGCGTGCTCCCGCAGCACCGCCTCCGGCAGGGCCGCGACCGCCGCCTGGTCCGCCACGTCCAGCG
>CAXTTB010000037.1:0-873 GCA_964246905.1 uncultured Acetobacteraceae bacterium
GTCCCATAGACCCGCAGGCGGATCTCGTTCTCCTCGCCGCTCGCGACCTGGCTGGCCCAGAGCACGCCGCGGGCCCCGCCGGCATAGCGCATCAACACTTGCGCGTTGTCGTCGAGCCGCCGTCCCGGCACGAAGCACGTCAGCTCCGCTGCCAGGCTCTCCACCCCAAGCCCGGTCACGAACTCCGCCAGGTTGAAGGCGTGCGTGCCGATGTCGCCCACGCAGCCTGCGGCGCCGCTGCGGTCCGGGTCGGTGCGCCATTCCGCCTGCTTCTGCCCGCCCTGCCCCGGCGCCGCCTCCAGCGCAGTCGTCAGCCAGTCCTGCGGGTACTCGGCCTGCACCACCCGGACGTCGCCCAGCGCCCCCTCCGCCACCATGGCGCGCGCCGGCCGCACCAACGGGTAGCCGGTGTAGGAGTGGGCGACGGCGAACAGCGCGCCGCTGTCCCGCACCGCGGCCTCCAGGTCCAGCGCGTCCTCCAGCCGGTGCGTCATCGGCTTCTCGCAGATCACGTGGACGCCGCGGGCCAGGAACGCGCGGGCCGGGCCGTGGTGCATGTGGTTGGGCGTGACGACCGCGACGGCCTCGATCCCGTCCGGACGCGCCGCCTCGGCCTCCGCCATCGCGGCGTAGCCGGCGTAGCTCCGCGCCGGGTCCAGGTGCAGGGCGGCGGCGCTGCCTTGCGCCCGGGCCGGGTCCGAGGAGAGCGCGCCGGCCACCAGCTCGTATCGGTCGTCCAAACGCGCGGCGATGCGGTGAACGGCGCCGATGAACGCGCCCTCGCCCCCGCCGACCATGCCGAGGCGGATGCGGGCCGGGGTGCAAGGTTCCCCCCCCAGAGGCGGGGCCACAGCCCGGGCCGCCCCCCGGGGG
>CAXTTB010000037.1:883-14493 GCA_964246905.1 uncultured Acetobacteraceae bacterium
GTGCCGACTGTGCATGAAGGACGGCGCGTCTTCAACCGCCCTGCCGCGCGGCCGCGGGCTAATGGTCCCCGCCCGAGATCCGGTCCATCAGCGCGAGCAGCACGCCGGAGGCGACGAACGCCAGGTGGATGCCCACGAGCCAGGCCAGCGCGCGGTCGCTCTCATGCTCCGCGTCCAGGAAGCCTTCCAGCAGGTGGATCGCCGAGATGGCGACGATGGAGGCCAGCAGCTTCAATTTGAGGTCGCCGAAGCCGACCTGGCCCATCCAGTCG
Source organism: uncultured Acetobacteraceae bacterium (assembly GCA_964246905.1). Lineage (GTDB taxonomy): Bacteria > Pseudomonadota > Alphaproteobacteria > Acetobacterales > Acetobacteraceae > CAHJXG01. Next base: position 1,156 of record CAXTTB010000037.1, read on the forward strand.
AGCCGGACCTGGCCCTCGCCCACGTCGAGCCGCGAGATGAAGCTCTCATAGCCGGCGAAGACCACCATGAGCACCAGGTTGGCCATCAGCGAGAGGTCGATCAGCGACAGGATGCCCACCGTGATGTCGTTGGCGCTGCCGGACAGCACGTGGCCGAGGAGGTCGGTGATGCGCATGGCAAACTTCGCCAGCAGCGCCACGAGGCCCAGGATCAGGCCGAGATAGAACGGCGCGAGCAGCCAACGGCTGGCGAAGATCGTCCGCTCGATCAGGCGCTCGGCGCGTGAGGCTTGTCGGGCTGGAACACGGGCGTCGTCCACCGGCCCCTCCTTGCTGGCCCGGCGATCCTGCACTGGTTCCGTGGACAAGGGATAGCCCTGCCTGCGACGGCGAAGCGCGGGCCATACTTGGCTTCGACGGCGATGCCGCAACCGTGACGGCCGGGCGGTCCCGTGTCCGCATCGCGGCCACAGTTCCGCCTTGCTGCCCGGCCAGCCTTCACGCGAGGCGGGCGAACCCGGCGATGCGCTTGTTTTCCTCTTCCGCTTATTCCCTCTGGCCCGTTCACGGACTTCGTGCCGATCATTGTGTGGAGGCAGCAACACCATGATGAAAAATTAACACTTGTTGCCGATCTGATGGCACGAGGCAGTGTCACGGGCCGCAGGGACTGCCATAATGCCTGCACACAAGATGCTGAAAGCCGGACAATGGCAAGGAACCGTTGGACAGGAACACCCTGGCTGACGTTCACAGTATTGGCTGTACTATATTGTACGCAGCACTCTGAGGGATGGCAGCTAAGCTTAGGTTGTGCAGATCTTGAATGATACAATACATGGTTGCAAGGGTTTTCCGTAAACTCTTGCCAGCATCCACAAAGGTCTTTTGCCCGTTTAAGGGTGAACAGTGAAGGAGGCGACATGGTCATTCTGTTCGTAAGCCATGTGCATTTCCTGCGGGAAGCCATGACGGGGCTTCTGCGCGGTTTCAACGACATCCAGGTGGTCAGCGCAGGCTCCGAGGAGGCCACTGCCGATGCGGTCGGGGAGGCCGTCCCCGAACTGCTCGTCATCGACTCCTCGCACCCGGACGCGATGGCGGTCGTCGCCGCCGTCCGGGAGCATGTGCCCGACATCGGCGTGATCGTCCTGGCGATGCGGGAAGAGGACGAGGACTTCCTGGCCTGGGCCGATACCGGGATCTGCGGCTACCTGGGGCCGGAAAGCTCCATCCGCGACGTCGTGGCCACCGTGCGGCGGGCTGGGGCGGGAGAGGTCGTCTGCTCGCCGCGGCTCACCGCGCTGTTGCTCAACCGCCTGGCCGACCGCTCAACCGGGCGCGTCAGCCGGGCCGGCATCCACACCTTGACCCTGCGGGAACGCGAGGTCGTCAAGCTCCTGGCGGACGGCCTGCCCAACAAGCTGATCGCGCGTCGATTGCGGGTCGCGGTGCCGACCGTCAAGAACCACGTGCACAGCATCCTCGACAAATGGGACGTGCGGAGCCGGGGCGAGGCCGCGGCGTGCTACCGGCAGAAGATGCGCGAGGCGTCGGACCGGACGGAGAACAGGCCGGACCCCGCCGCCCGGCGGCCGGAGATGGGCGGCGCCGCCCACACCCTGCATGGCACCGTGGTCCGGCGCCACGCGCTCGCCCCGGCGCTAGGCTTTCCGCGGGGCTGAGCGTCCTCCTGCAAAGCCGGTTCACGCGCTGGGCGGGATGAAGCTCCGAGACTCGTCAATGCACGGTCGGCTCGCGCGGGGCGGAGGGTAGTTCGTGAACGCCTTGGCCGGCATCATCCTCTGGCATGATCGACGGGACCCGTCCGCCGGGGATCAGCCGCGGCTCGGGCACGCCAGGCGGCAGCGGCGCCACGAAATGCAGGACCGCCCGGATGCCCGAAGCCTGGAAGCAAGGCTGCCCATCGCGGTCCAGAACGACGAAGCCGCCTTCGCTCGGGCTGGGGATGATCTGCCACAGGCCGCCGGGCTGAAGCTGGGGAGGTGCGACGCCGACCCACTCCGTTCCGTCGTCGCAAACGCCCAGCACGGCGTCGTAGCCGCGCCGCGCCGCAACGGCGAGCCAGCCCGCCATCACCGCCATGTCCTGGGGATCAAACCGCCAGGGACGGAAAAGGTCGGGACGGGGAAGGTTGGGGCGGTTGCACGCCATGGCCGCGGCTCCTTGAGCCAGAAGTGTCGAGAGCCTGCTTGGTTCACAAGGCGTCAAGCATGTTTGCACTGTTTCGTGAAGGGATTTTCGCTCGAACAGGCGGTTGGATGGTCCTTATGGCCTGGCACTCCCAGGCCGGTTTGACGCCGTGGTTGAAGATGGCTTGCCCTGCCGCATCCGCTCCGCCGTGTGGGCCGTCCGCTCGCGGCGGCAGGGCGGGACTGCCCAACTTCACGATTCCTACCATTTCGTGTCGCCACAAATGCAAAGCGGTGAAGCATCCTGCTCATTACAGCTTGGAGCGTTGCAGCCGAAGCGCGGGATGTGTCGCGTGAGTTCCTGTCCTACGACTTTCGTTGCTTGAAGGATGTTTGAAGACAAGCCGACGCGGGATCAATGCTCGGTGTAGCCGCTTCGGCAAAGATAAGCATGGCCCCAGCCATAACATTTTAATAGCGTCATGACATAGGCCGTGCGATGCCCGCCGAGTGAACATCTTGAAGCAGCCTGGATAGGCCTGGCACGGTACGGCGAACCCCGTTTCCCGCCTTGCCCAGGCCGTCCGCAGCCTATGCAAGCGTTTGCCGACGCCTACGTGTCACCGCACCTGATCCGCTTCGCCGTGCTCCTTGCCACTCCTGACCCGTCGCCAGCCCCGACCCATGACCTGCATCTGAGGCTTTGCCCATGAACGTCGTCGCAAGCCACGCCGCCGAGTCCGGCGCCGAAACGCCCGAGCCTTTCTCCGTCTCGGCCGCGGTCTCGCTCCAGGAACGGCGCTACCGCACGATCAAGAGCGGCGACACGTTCGGCGTGTTCGACCATGGCGGCGACATCCTGTCCGTGCCGGGCGGCACCGACGGGCTGTATCACCGGGACACCAGGCACCTTTCGCGCTTCGAACTCACGCTGGGCGGGGTGCAGCCCTTGCTGCTCAGCTCCGCGCTGGGGGCTGACAGCGTGATGCTCACCTCCGACCTGTCGAATGCGTCCATGTCGGACCTGGGCACCGCGGCGCTGGAGCAAGGCGTGATCCACGTGCAGCGGTCGCTGTTCCTGGGCGACGCCGCCTGCCACGGGCGCATCGCCGTGCGCAACTTCGGCTTCACCCGCCACCGGGTGCGGCTCGAGCTGCGCTTCGAGGCGGACTTCGCCGACCTGTTCGAGGTGCGCGGGATGAACCGCGAGCGCCGGGGCGACCGGCTGCCGCCCGCGCTGACGCCCGGCGGCGTCACCCTGTCGTACCGCGGGCTGGACGCGGCGACGCGGACGACGCGGCTCGCCTTCGAACCCGCGCCTCAGGCCGTCACGGGCAGCGGCGCGGTGTTCGAGCTTGACCTGGAGCCGGGCGGCCGGGCCGCGGTGTTCCTGCACGTCGCCTTCGGGCCGGAGGCGCCGGCCCGGCGCCCGCGTGCGGCGTTACTCGCCGCCTACGTGCACGCGAAGCGCCGCCTGCGCGCCGGCGCCGCCCGCGCCGCCGCCGTGTCCGCGCCGTACGAGGCGTTCGAGCAGGCCATGAGCCGGTCGGCCAACGACCTGCGGATGCTCACGACCGACAAGCCGACCGGCCCCTACCCCTACGCCGGCATCCCCTGGTTCAGCACCGCCTTCGGGCGGGACGCCCTGATCACCGCCCTGCTGACGCTCGCGTTCGACCCGGCGCTGGCCTTGGGCGTGCTCCGCTTCCTGGCGCAGGAGCAGGCGACCGCCTTCGACCCGGCCTCCGAGGCGGAGCCGGGCAAGATCCTGCACGAGATGCGCGGCGGCGAGATGGCGGCGCTGCGGGAGGTGCCGTTCCGCCGCTACTACGGCAGCGTCGATTCCACGCCGCTGTTCGTGATGCTGGCCGGCGCCTATCTCGACCGCACGGGCGACCTCGCGAGCCTGCAGGCGCTGTGGCCGAACCTCGACCTGGCGCTCGGCTGGATGGACCGCCGGGCCGATGGGCAGGGCTTCGTGCGCTACCAGCGCAGCACGGAGGACGGCCTGGCCAACCAGGGCTGGAAGGACAGCTACGACTCGATCTCCCACTCGGACGGCAGCCTGGCGCGCGGGGCCATCGCGCTGTGCGAGGTGCAGGGCTACGTTTACGCGGCGCGGCGGGCCGGGGCGGCCATCGCCCGGCGGATCGGGCTGGACGCCCAGGCGGCGGCGCTGGATGCGCGCGCCGAGCACCTGCGCCAGGCGTTCGAGGCCCGGTTCTGGTGCGAACGGCTCGGCACCTACGCGCTGGCGCTGGACGGCGACGGGCGGCAGTGCCAGGTGCGGTCCTCCAACGCCGGGCACCTGCTCATGACCGGGATCGCGGCGCCTGACCGGGCGTGCCGGGTGGCGCGCGGGCTGCTGGACGCCCGCATGTTCAGCGGCTGGGGCATCCGCACGCTGGCGGTGGACGAGGCGCGCTACAACCCGATGTCCTACCACAACGGCTCGATCTGGCCGCACGACAACGCGCTGATCGCGCTCGGCCTGGCCCGGCTCGGCCTGCGGGCGGAGACGGCGCGGCTGTTCGAGGGCATGGAGGCCAGCGCCGACGCCATGGACCTGAAGCGCCTGCCGGAGCTGTTCTGCGGCTTCCCGCGGCGTCCGGGCCAGGGACCCACGTCCTACCCGGTCGCGTGCGCGCCGCAGGCCTGGGCGGCGGCGACGCTGCCAGCCTTCGTGCAGGCCAGCCTGGGCCTCAGCTTCGACCCGGGCGCCCGCGCCGTGCGCTTCGACCGCCCGGACCTGCCGGCTTTCCTGGACAGCCTGACCCTGCATGACTTGCCGCTGGGCGACGCGCGGGTGAGCGTGCAGATCAGCCGCACGCCTGGCGAGGTGTCGGTCGGCGTGATCGGGCGACGCGGCGACATCCACGTCGTCACCACGAACTGACCGCAGGCCACGCCGGGCGCCGGGCGGCGCCAAGCAGGCACCCATCCGAGAACGGCGATTGCGGCCCTGAGCGGCGTGCGGCCTGGCAGGGCCGGCGCCGCTTCGGGCATTTGTGCGCCGGAGCGAAGCGTAACTGAAGCGTCAGGCCGGGGTTCGACGCCGACGCCGCAGTTGATGCGGCAACAGCCGACATTTGCTGTCGCGAAATCCGTATAACGTATGTTTAATAGATTTGAGAGTGCAAGATGTTGGACTTTATGGGTCCAGCATAGGCCATTTTAGACTGCGGTTCGTTATGTTTTGCTGTCGCCAAGCCATGCGAGGCAAGCTAAGCTACCAGGGCGGCCATCGAACGACCGCAGTCACCATTATGTTGCTAAAAAATTATGTTTATTTACAGGTCGCTCATTGGCGGCTGAGAGCGCGTTACTTTGTCCATAATTTGATGCTTGGAAGGCTTCTTATTTTGACAGCTCCACAAACGAACACGCCAGTTGTCGCCCCGATCGCCCGGCACGGCCGTGCCCAGCGCCGGAGCGACCCGGCCCCGCTCACCGCGCGCCTCGCCGTGGACCGGAAGACCCAGCAGGACTGCTACAAGCTGCGCTACCTCAGCTATTTCGCCGAGGGCTACATCGAGCCATGCCGCAGCAAGGCCTACAGCGACGAGTACGACAGCCAGCCCGGCGTGCAGACCGTCGTGATCTACAAAGGCGCCCGCGCGGTCGCGTCCACCCGGGTCTGCGCCCTCAAGCGCGAACCCGACGGCAGGCTGTCCGGCGGCGTCCCGGCCCAGCACATGTTCGCCGACGAGGTTGAAGGCCTGCTGCAGGCCAACTCCGCCATGCCGGCGCCGAGCGTCGTCGAGATCAACCGCCTGGTCCGGCATCCAGAGTTCGCCGAAGACAAGACGCTCGTGTTCCTGCTGTTCCGGCTGGCAGGCTACCTGATCCTGCAGCAGGACCCGGGGATCGTCGTGTCATGCGTGCGGCGCAACCATATCCCGTTCTACACGCGCCTGCGTTTCCGTGAGCTTGCCGGCGCGCGGCTTTACCACGGGCTCAAGTTCTCCACCCACCTGCTGGGCTGCAACCGCGAGCAGTACGACATGGTGCGCCGGATGGTCCCGGTGCTTGACGTTCAAGGCGAGGGACTGGAACGTTACGGCCGCCTCAGCCGGGGCGAAACCGTTCCGGTGCTGCCATGACTGTGGAAAGGTTGATGATGCCGGCATCCGGCGCAGCGGATTTCCTGGCGTTGGACCGGGCCAGGCGGAGAAGCCGGCGATGACGGGCGCCTGCTTCATCGTCGCCCCTGCCGGCGAGGCGGCCCGATTTGATGCAGAGTGTACCATTCCGCTACGTGCGGAGATCATTTTGCATCGTCCACTTGATTTTTGGTTCGCGACCTGTTTTGCAACTGAGAGTAGCGTATGCTGGTTGGGACCTTACCACATCGACGATCTGGCATGCCGTGGCTGCACGTAGGGAGGAAAGTCGAATGGCGCGCAGTGCTTGGAGGAGGAGCAATACAGCCTGCGCTTCGACGATGGGCTGGGCCTGTTCATAGGCGCGCGACGATGGAGGCGATCTGCTGATGAGCATGAAGGGCTGATATGAACGACAAGCAAATCGGTTTCAGCCTGGCCGATACTGCCGAGCGCCTGCGCCTTGAGCAGTTGGACATGCTGGCCCAATTGTTCCAGGTCATGGCGTTTGCTGGACTTAACACCGTGCTGTTCCTTTATTGGGTATTTTCCGACAACAACATAAATCTTTTCTGCAAAATACCGATCTTCGGTCTTGTTTTTGCCTATGGATTCGTTCTTTATATTGGACATTCGTGGCGTCATCAGCGCCAGCCGCACGTGCGCGCGGAATTGTCCAAGACTTACATCCATCGTTATATCGGCGTCGTGCTGCTGCTTGGCGTGCTGTGGGCGGCGTTGCTGTTCGGGCTGAATGGCATCGCCAGCGGCGAGCAGCTCAGCATCCTGTACGCGACAACCATCGGGGTCATCTCGGCGGCGGGCGTGCTGCAGCCGGTGCGCGTCGCCCTCGCCTTCTGGGGGCCGGTGACGCTCGGTGCCTCGCTCATGCTGGTGCAGACCGGGCGCTTCCTCGACCTGCAGATCTTCGGCCTCCTGATGGGCTACTCGCCGCTGATCCTGTTCACCGCGCTGTTCATCAACCGCACCCTGGTCAAGCGGGTGGCGCACGAGGCCCGGCTGCAGGACCAGGCGGACGTGATCGGCCTCCTGCTGCGGGACTTCGAGGCGAACAGCAGCCATTGGCTGTGGGAAACCGACAGCGAGCTGCGGCTCAGGAACGTGTCGCCCCGATTCGCCGACATCGCGCAGACGCCGGCGGATCTGCTGGCCAACCGCTCCATCTTCGAGCTGCTGCGGGTGCAGACCCTGCTGGCCGGAGCGGCGATCCCGGAGCCGGTGATCCAGCAGCTCCAGGCGCGGTCCGCCTTCGCCAACCTGGTCGTGCCGGTCGATGTGGCGGGACAGCCGCGCTGGTGGTCGCTGACCGGCCGCCCGACCTTTGATCGGTTCAACACCTTCGTCGGCTTCCGCGGCGTGGGCGCGGACGTGACGGAAGCGACCCAGGACGCGCGGCGCACGGCGTACCTCGCCTCCTATGACAGCCTGACCGGGCTGGCCAACCGCATCGTGTTCCAGCGCGCCCTGGAAGAGGCGTGCGCGGACGCGGACAAGAGCCGGTCCGCCGTGCTCTACCTCGACCTCGACGGCTTCAAGCAGGTGAACGACACCCTGGGCCACGCGACCGGCGACGCCCTGCTGTTCGCGGTGGCCCAGCGCATCCGCAACTGCGTGCGGGAGGGCGACGTGGCGGCCCGGCTGGGCGGCGACGAGTTCGCCATCCTGATGCAGGGTGCCTCCGAGCAGGCGGCGGCGCTCCTGGCGCAGCGCGTGCTCGAGGGCGTCAGCCATCCCGTGTTCCTGGAAGGGCACAAGGTGGAGGTCCGCGTCAGCATCGGCATCGCGCTGTCCACGCCGGGCGTGCCGGCGGCGGCGTGGCTCGACCATGCCGACCGCGCCCTCTACCAGGCCAAGACCGGCGGCCGGGGCACCTACCGCCTGTTCTCCCACGCCCCGGCGCACGAGCCGCACGAGGAGCCGAGCGGGCGGTAGCGGCGTCCGGCAGAGCGTGCCAGGATGCGCGCCTGCACGACAGGGAGCCGCCTGCCATGAGCGACAGCACCGATGACAAGGACCCCGCATCGGCCGCCACGCCCGACCGTCGCCCGCCGCCCGCGCCATACTACCCGGTGCTCGCCGGGCAGCCGGCGCTGGTGACGGGCGCCAACTCCGGCATCGGACGCGCGGTCGCCCTGGGCCTGGCCCGCGCCGGCGCGGACGTGGCGGTGAACTACGTCACCCACCCGGAGACCGCCGACGCCGTGGCGCACGAGATCGAGGCCATGGGCCGCCGGGCCATCACGCTGCAGGCCGATGTCGGCAAGGAGGAGGAGGTCGAGCGGATGTTCGCCGCCGCCATCGCGCAGTTCGGCACGCTGCACGTCTCGGTCAGCAACGCCGGGCTGCAGCGCGACTCGGCGTTCGACGAGATGACGCTGGAGCAGTGGAACACCGTGATCGGCGTGAACCTGACCGGCCAGTTCCTCTGCGCCCGCGCCGCCACGCGCGAGTTCAAGCGGCGCGGCGTCGTGCCCGCCGTGTCCGCCGCCGCCGGCAAGATGATCTGCATGAGTTCGGTGCACCAGCAGATCCCCTGGGCCGGCCACGCGAACTACGCGGCCTCCAAGGGCGGCATCATGATGCTGATGAAGAGCATCGCGCAGGAGCTGGCGCCGCACTTCATCCGGGTCAACGGCATCGCGCCCGGCGCCATCCGCACGCCGATCAACACCGCCGCCTGGGAGACGCCGGCCGCCTACGCCGACCTGATGACGCTCGTGCCCTACAAGCGCATCGGCGAGCCGGACGACATCGCGCAGGCGGCGGTGTGGCTCGCCTCCGACGCCTCGGACTACGTGACCGGCGCCACGCTGTTCGTCGATGGCGGCATGACGCTCTATCCGGGCTTCGCCACCGGCGGCTGAGCGGCCCGCAGCAAGGAGGCCGCCTGCCCGCCCACGCGCGGCGTCGCGCGCCCGATGATGAGGCGGATGCCGCGCTGGTGCGTCAGGTAGGCGAACAGCCACTGCGCGCTGACCATCACCCGGCTGCGGAAGCTGATCAGGAAGAAGATGTGCGCCGCCGCCCACATCAGCCAGGCCGGGCGCCCTGCGAGGTGCACGGGACCCAGCTCCGCCACCGCCTTGTTGCGCCCGATGGTGGCGAGCGTGCCGTAGTCCCGGTAGGCGAACGGACGCGGACGCCGCCCATGCAGCCGCCCCAGGATGGCGCGGGCGATGTAGCCCCCCTGCTGCTTGGCGACGGGGGCGAGGCCGGGCAGCGGCTTGCCGTGGGCGTCCAGCGCCAGGGCGGCGTCGCCGATCACGGACACGCCAGGCTGGCCGGGAACGCGCAGGTCGGGACCGACCTCGACCCGCCCGCCGCGGCCCGGCTTGACGCCCAGCCACTCGGCGGCCGGCGTCGCCTCGTTGCCGGCGGTCCAGATCACCGTGCCGCACGGCATGGTGCCGTCCTTCAGGTGCACCACGCCGTCCTCGATCCCGGTCACGGGCGTGCCGGTGCGGATCTCGACGCCCAGGTCCCGCAGCGCCTGCGCCGCGTTGTCCGACAGGTCGGGCGTGAACTCCGCCAGCACCCGCGGCCCGGCCTCGACCAGCACGACGCGGGCGCGCTTATGCAGCAGGTCGTAGTCATGCGACAGCACATCCCGCGACAGCTCGGCGATGGAGCCGGCCATCTCCACCCCGGTCGGGCCGCCGCCGATCAGCACGAAGGTCAGCAGCCGCGCCTGCTCCCCCTGGTCGTTGACGGCGGCGGCGTTCTCGAACGCCTGGAGGATCTTGTGGCGGAGCGCCAGCGCGTCGTCGAGGGTCTTCAGCCCCGGCGCGGCCTGCGCCCATTCGCCATGCCCGAAGTAGCTGGGCTTCGACCCGGTGGCGATGATCAGCTCGTCATACGGCACGGCGCCGCCGTCGGTCAGCACCTGCTGCGCCCGCGTGTCCACGCCCGTGACCTCCGCCATCAGCACCCGGGTGTGCTCGGACGCCGGGATGACGCCGCGGACGGGCGACGCGATGTCCGCCGGGGACAGCGCGGCGGTCGCGACCTGGTACAGCAGGGGCTGGAACAAATGGTGGTTGTGCAGGTCGATCAGCGTGAGGTCCACGTCCGGACGGTGCGCCAGCCCAAGCGCCGCCTGCAGGCCGCCGAACCCGGCGCCGACCACCACCACCTTGCAGCGCGGCCCGGCCCCGCGTGCCCGCCGCCGGGCGCCTCCGTCCGTGCGTGACGCGCGCCGGGCCGCCAGTCCCGCCAGGACCAGCATGGCCGTGGCGCCTCCCGCCAAGGCGATGGATTGCGGCCGGGTATGGGTGCGGCGCATGGGGTGTATCCTTTCACGTTGCCGTTCCTGCAACACGCGGCGCGGCGCCGGGTTGTCATCGGACCAGCGAGGGAACTGTCGGGTTTTTGCGAAACTTCGCCCCGATGCCGCGTTAGGCGGTTTCAGCGACATGGGGTCCGATCCGCCAGCACGGCAAGCCCCTCGTGCCGCGCCACCGCCAACCGAGGAGCCACGCGCCATGCCCAACGGCCACTACGACCTGATCGTCATCGGCAGCGGACCCGGCGGCGCGGCGCTGGCGCAGCGGCTGGCGCCCACCGGCAAGCGCATCCTGATGCTGGAGCGCGGCGGCTACCTGCCCCGTTCCCGCGCCAACTGGGACGCCAAGACCGTGTTCGTGGACGCCGCCTACCAGGCGAAGGAAACTTGGCACGGGCGCGACGGCCAGGAGTTCCACCCGGGCCTGCACTACTTCGTCGGCGGCAACTCCAAGGTGTACGGCTCGGCGCTGCTGCGCCTGCGCGAGCAGGACTTCGGCGAAATTCGGCACAAGGAAGGCATCTCGCCGGCCTGGCCGCTCGGCTACGACGTGTTCGAGCCGTACTATGGCGAGGCGGAGGCGCTGTACCACGTGCACGGCCAGCGCGGGGAGGACCCGAACGAGCCGTGGTCCAGCACCCCCTACGCCTTCCCGCCCATCCAGCACGAGCCGCGCATCCAGCGACTGGACCAGGTGCTGAGGGACCAGGGACTGCACCCGTTCCACCTGCCGCTCGGCATCAAGCTGGACCAGAACCCGGACGGCAGCGCCACCACCTACAGCCCCTGCATCCGCTGCGACGCCTTCGACGGCTTCCCCTGCGCGGTCAACGCCAAGGCGGACGCCCAGGTCATCAGCGTCGATCCCACCCGGGCGGCGCACCCGAACTTCACCCTGCTGACCGGCGCCACCGTGACCCGGCTGGAAACCGACCCGGCGGGCCGCAGCATCCGCCGGGTGCACGTGGTGCGCGACGACCAGCCGGAGGAGTACTCCGCCGACGTCGTGGTCGTCGCCTGCGGCGCGCTCAGCTCCGCCCTGTTGCTGCTGCGCTCGGCCAGCGACGCGCACCCGAAGGGGCTGGCCAACGGCTCCGACCAGGTGGGGCGCAACTACGTCCGGCACACCATGTCGGTGGTGATGGCGCTGCTCAAGGAGCCGAACGACACGGTGTTCCAGAAGACGCTGGCGGTCAGCGACTACTACTTCGGGGCGCCGGACTGGGAGTACCCGCTGGGCCTGATCCAGATGTGCGCGACCTCGCACGGCGAGCAGATCCGCGGGGAAGCGCCGGGGCAGGCGCTGATGCCGTTCCTGCCGGAATGGCCGTTCGACAAGATGGCGAAGCACTCCATCGACTTCTGGCTGCAGAGCGAGGACCTGCCGCGCCCGGAGAACCGCATCTACTACGACGGCGACCGCGTGGTGCTGGACGTCCGGGAAAGCGCGGAAGAGGCGGCAAAGCGTCTGCGGGCCAAGACGGAGGCCATGGTGCTGCCGATGGGCGCCTGGCCGCATTTGATCGAGCGGCGGCTCTACCTCGGCAAGAACATCCCGATCAACGGCACGGCGCACCAGGCCGGCACCCTGCGCTTCGGCGCCGACCCGGCCACGTCCGTGCTCGACCTCGACTGCAAGGCGCATGAGCTGGACAACCTGTACGTGACGGATGCGAGCTTCTTCCCGTCCATCGGCGCGGTGAACCCGACGCTCACCATCATCGCCAACGCGCTCCGGGTGGCGGACCATATCCGGGGGCGGCTGGTCGCCTGACGGTGCGGATCGGCGCGCTGCTGGCCGGCCTTGGCCGCCTAGCGCTGCGCCGGCGGCGGCGGGGCGGCGGTGCGCGCATCGTGCGGATCAGCCGGGTGGTGGCGGACCTCGACCGCGCCTTGGCATTCTATTGCGACGGCCTGGGCTTCCGCCCCGTGTCGCGCGGCCCGCTCGATCCCGCAGTGTCGGCGCTGCTCGGCCTGCCCGGCGTCGCCGCCGAGGAGGCCGTGCTGCATCTTGGCGACGAGGAAATTGCGCTCGTGCGCTTCGACCCGCCGGGCGCCCCCTACCCGCCGGACAGCCGCAGCAACGATCTGTGGTTCCAGCATCTGGCCATCGTGGTGGACGACATGGCGGCGGCCTGGCGGCAGCTCGCGGGGCAATCGCCCCGCCCCATCTCGACGGACGGGCCGGAACGCCTGCCGCTGCGCAACGGCGCCGTCACCGCCGTCAAGTTCCGCGACCCGGACGGGCACCCGCTGGAGCTGATCCAGTTCCCGCCGGGCGGCGGGCGCCCCGTGTGGCAGCGCGCGGCCGGCGCGGGACCCCTCGGCATCGACCACAGCGCGATGGCGGTCGCCTCCACGGCGCGCAGCCTGCGCTTCTACCGGCGGCTCGGCTTCCGGGTGGCGGCACGGTCGTGGAACGACAGCCCGGCGCAATCCCGGCTCGACGGCCTGCCCGGCGCACGGGTCCGCGTCACCGGGCTGCGCTTCCCCTCCCCCGCAGGTCCCGGGCTGGAGCTGCTGCGCTACATGCCGCCGGGCCGCCCGGCGCCGTTTGTGCCGGCCAACGCGCTGCTGACGGATTGGATCACGCTGTCCGGCGCCGGCCCTGCCGGGCTGCTGCGCGACCCGGACGGGCATATCATGCTGTCGGCGGGTGGGGACGCTCAGGCCGTGAAATAGCGGCCGTGGTCGAGATCGGGAACAAGCCCTGGCTGTGTCGGGCGCCATCCCAACCGTTCCTGCGTCTGCGCGCTTGAAGCCGGGCAGTTAAGGGTGA
>CAXTTB010000038.1:0-14383 GCA_964246905.1 uncultured Acetobacteraceae bacterium
CGGCACGGCGCTGCGGGCCGCCGGGCGGTTGGCGGAGGCGCGGGAGGCCATGCGCCGGGCCGTGGCGCGCGATCCGTCGGCGGCGCAGGCCTGGTTCAGCCTTGGGGTGCTGTTCCAGGACCTGCACGACGGCCCCGGCGCGATCCGGGCGTTCCGCGAGAGCCTGGCCTCCCGCCCCGATTTCCACGAAGCCGCGTTCAACCTCGGCGTCGCCTGCCAGGAAAGCGGCGACCTGGACGCGGCGCTCGACGCCTATGCCCGGGCGTGGCGCCTGCGCCCGGAGGCGTTCGGCCGGATCGCGCAGGCGCTCGTGTCACCCGGCGTCGGGCGTCTCTGGCTGCATCCCTCCGCCCTGCGCCGGGACCTCGCCGCCCGGGCCTGAGCGGAAGCGCTTGCGATACACCCCCGGCGTGGTCAGCAGCGCGCCGGCCAGGGCGTCGTAGCGCCGCGCGGCGTCCGCGCCGAACCCCTCGTGCACCAGGTCGAGCCGGGCGCGCGGCACCGGGAAGCATTGCGCGACGGGCGTGCCGCGCGGCAGCGTGCCCTCGAAGGCCGGGTCGATCCAGACGCCGGGGAACAGCAGCCCCACCGCGTTGAAGCGGTCGGCGTCCACCAGCCCGCTGAGCAGGCGGAACGGCAGGTCCGCCCGGTTCACCGGATGGGTGGCGAACAGCGACCAGCCCGGCTCCAGCGTCACGGTCCAGAAGCTGTTGAATTTTAAGACGACCTGGTCCGCGGCGTGGAACGGCGACCCGGTCATCTGGGCCGGCGCGTGGAAGCTGACCGGCGCACGGGGGTGGTGCGCCGCGGCCAAGGGCGGCGGGTTCCAGTTCCAGGACAGGGTGCCGCCTTGGACCGCCACGTCGCAGGGCAAGGGGATGGTGAAGCCGTGCGCCATCGCATCGACGAAGGGCGGGCATTGCTTGACCGTCCGCACCGGCTCCGGGTGCATGTCGGACGCCGCCGTGCGCGGCATGGCGCGCAGCCAGTCCGGCAAGGCCTCCGCCGCCGCGGCCGGGCGCGGCAGGCGCCCGAGCAGCGCGTCGTCGCAGCGGAACACGACGCGCACCAGATCAGCCCGGACGGTGCAGGGCCTGGGCCACAGCAACCTGCCAGCCGGCGTATTTGCGGGCGCGCTCGGCGGCCTGCATTTCCGGGGCGAAATGGCGGTCCATGGCCCAAAGCTGCTGGAAGCCGCCGGGGTCCGGGTAAAGCCCGGCGTCCAGCCCGGCGAGGTAGCCGGCGCCGAGTGCCGTCGTCTCCAGGCAGCGCGGACGCTCGACGCCCACGCCCAGCATGTCGGCCAGGAACTGCATCGTCCAATCGCTCGCCGTCATGCCGCCATCGACGCGCAGCACGACCTCGCCGCCGCGGCCGAAGTCGTCAAGCATCGCGTCCAGCAGGTCGCGGGTCTGGTAGGCCACGCCCTCCAGCACGGCGCGGGCCAGCTCGCGGCGGGTGGTGCCGCGGCTGATGCCGCTGAGGCAGGCGCGGGCGTGGCTGTCCCAATGCGGCGCGCCCAGCCCGGTGAAGGCGGGCACGAGGTAAACGTCCTGCGCCGGGTCGGCGGCGGCGGCCAGGTCGCCGGTGTCCGCGGCGGCGCCCACCAGGCCCAAGCCGTCGCGCAGCCACTGCACCCCGGTGCCGGCGGAGAAGATCGAGCCTTCCAGCGCGTACTCGCGCACGCCCCCGCGCTGCCAGGCGATGGTCGTGAGCATCCGGTGGCTGGAGCGGACCGGTTCGCGCCCGGTGTGCAGCAGCACGAAGGCGCCGGTGCCATAGGTCGCCTTGACCATGCCGGGCGACAGGCAGCCCTGGCCGACCAGCGCCGCCTGCTGGTCCCCCGCGACGCCGCGCACCGGGACCGCGCCGCCAAGCAGCCGGGTCGTGCCGAACGCCCCGGCGCTGTCGCGGATCTCCGGCAGCATGGCGCGCGGGATGCGGAACAGCGCCAGCAGCTCGTCGTGCCAGGCGCCGGACGTGATGTCGCACAAGAGGGTGCGGGAGGCGTTGGTGGCGTCGGTCGCGTGCACCGCGCCCTCCGTCAGCCGCCAGAGCAGGAAGCTGTCCACCGTGCCGAACGCCAGCAGCCCGGCCTCCGCCCGGGCGCGGGCGCCCTCGACGTGATCCAGGAGCCAGCCGATCTTGGTCGCGGAGAAATATGGGTCGAGCCGCAGCCCGGTCAGCGCGGCGACCCGCTCGCCGTGCCCGGCGTCCTCCAGCGCCTGGCATGCGCCGGCGGTGCGGCGGTCCTGCCAGACGATGGCGTTGTGGATCGGACGCCCCGTGGCGCGGTCCCACACCAGCGCGGTTTCCCGCTGGTTGGCGATGCCGATGCCGGCGAGCTGCGAGGCGTCCAGCCCGGCGGCGGCCAGGGCCTCCCGCGCGGTGCCGAGCGCGGTGGACCAGATCGCCTCCGGTTCGTGCTCCACCCAGCCGGGCCGCGGGTAAAGCTGCTCGAACTCGCGCTGCGCCGTGGCGACCACCTCCAGCTTCGGCCCGAACACCATGGACCGGGTGGAGGTGGTGCCCTGGTCGATGACCAGCACGTATCCGGTCACAGCGGGGCGCCGCCGGGGGAGCGGCCGCCCGCCCCCCTTCTGCCGAGCCGCATCGGTCAGGCCCGCTTGGGCATGGGCGTGGCCGCCCAGGTCTTGAGCAGGGTCTCGTAATCGACCGTCTCGCCCTGCGGCTTCTCGTTCGCGAGCTTGCGTTGCGGCGCCAGGGTGCCGTCCTTCTCGGCCTTGGCATACCAGTACTCGGGGTCCTTCTCCGGGTTCATCACCGGGCCGAGCTTGCCCTGCACGCCGGACCGCTGCAGCCGGGTCATGATGGCGTCCTGGTCGCGCGCCAGCCCGTCCATCGCCTGCTGCGGCGTGACCGCGCCGGAGATGGCGTTGGACACGTTCTGCCACCAGACCTGCGCCATCTTGCCGTAGTCCGGCACGTTCACCCCGGTGGGCGTCCACTGCTTGCGCGCCGGGCTGCGGTAGAACTCCACCAGGCCGCCGAGCTTGGGCGACATGTCGGTCAGCGCCTGGTGCCACACGTCGCTTTCGCGGATCAGGTGCAGGGACACCAGCGCCTTCTTCAGCGTGACGGTCTTCGACGTGCAGAACTGCGCGTAGAGCCAGCCCGCCTTGGTCCGCTCCATCGGCGCGTATTTCAGCATGGTCCAGCAGCCCACGTCCTGGTAGCCGAGCTTCATGCCCTCCTTCCAGTAGGGGCCGTGCGGGCTGGGCGCCATGCGCCACTTGGGCGTGCCGTCCTCGTTCATCACGGGCAGGCCGGGCTTGGTCAGGCTGTCGGTGAAGGCGCTGTACCAGAAGATCTGCTGCGCGATGTGGCCCTGGCCCGGCACCGGGCCGGATTCCAGGAAGTCCATGCCGGCGGCCTCCGGCGGCGCATACTTCTTCAGCCACTCGACGTACTTGGTCAGCGCATAGACCGCCGCCGGGCCGTTGGCGTCGCCGCCGCGGCTGATGGAGGAGCCGCGCGGGATGCTGTCCTCGATGCGGATGCCCCATTCGTCCACGGGCTTGCCGTTCGGCAGGCCGCGGTCGCCGGCGCCCGCCATGGACAGCCAGGCGTCGGTGAAGCGCCAGCCGAGCGAGGGGTCCTTCTTGCCGTAGTCCATGTGGCCATAGACGCGCTGGCCGTCGATCTCCTTGACCGTGTTGGTGAAGAAGTCGGCGATGTCCTCGTAGGCGGACCAGTTGACGGGCACGCCCAGCTCGTAGCCGAACTGCTTCTTGAACGCGGCTTTCAGCTCCGGGCGCTGGAACCAGTCATGCCGGAACCAATAGAGGTTGGCGAACTGCTGGTCGGGGAGCTGGTACAGCTTGCCGTCGGTGAAGGTGCCGAACGACAGGCCCATGAAGTCCTGCAGGTCGAGCGTCGGGCTGGTCACATCCTTGCCGTCGTTCGCCATGAAGTCGGTGAGCGAGCCGCCGACGATGTCGTTGTAGCGGGGGTGGGTGCCGATGAAGTCGGAGTCGTTCATCCAGAAGTCGTAGATCGGGCGGCCCGACTGCATCTCGACGCCGATCTTATCGACCAGCAGGCCCTCGTCCATCAGGTCGTGGTTGACCTTGATGCCGGTGATCTCCGCGAACGCGCGGGTCAGCACCTTGGATTCGTAGTCGTGCACCTTGAGGATCTCGGAGACGGTGTTGAGCTGCATCCCCGCGAACGGCTTCGCCGCCTTGATGAGCCATTCCATCTCCGCCATCTGCTCGTCCTTGCTGAGCGTGGAGGGCTGGAACTCGCTGTCGATCCACTTCTTGGCGGCGTCCACCTGCTGCGCGTGGCTGGCGCCGCTCTTCAGCAGCACGCCCGCGCCGACTGCGGCGCCGCCGATGAGAACTTCGCGTCTTTTCATTTTGCTTGACCCCCCTTGTTGCCGCCTCCGCGGCGTTTACGCCTTTAAGCCAGCCGGAACATCGCGGCCGCGAACAGGATGGCCGCCGCGACGGGGTACCAGAAGACTTCGCCCCCGGTGCACAGGAAGATGATGAAGATGTAGGCCGTCCCCAGCAGCGACACGAAGAAGCGGTCGCCGCGCGTGGTCGGGAAGCCCAGGATGCCGCGCCGCGGCTTCTCCGGGCGGTACACTGCGAGCAGGGTCAGCACCACCAGCGCCAGGGCGATCGCCGCGAAGAACCCGGCGGTCTCCCACGTCCAGGCCATCCAATCGAGCGGCACCGCCCGCCCTCAGACCCGGCCAAGGGCAAAGCCCGTGGCGCTGGTGTTGAGCACGAACCAGATCACGACGGCGCCCGGGATCATCGTCAGTACGCCCGCGGCCGCCAACAGCCCCCAGTCCATGCCGGCGGCCGAGTAGGTGCGCGTCATCACCGCCACGAAGGGCTTGGCGTTCACCGTGGTCAGCGTGGTGGCGAGCAACTGCTCCACCCAGGAGAACATGAAGCAGAAGAACGCGGCCACGCCGATGCCGCCCGCGATGAGCGGCACGAAGATGCGGAAGAAGAAGCGCGGGAAGGAGTAGCCGTCGAGCGCCGCGGTCTCGTCGATCTCCCGCGGCACCCCGGACATGAAGCCCTCCAGAATCCACACTGCGAGCGGCACGTTGAACAGGCAGTGCGCGAGCGCGACGGCCCACACCGTGTCGAACAGGCCCACGGCTGAATACAGGTTGAAGAACGGCATCGCATACACCGCGGGCGGCGCCATCAGGTTGGACAGCAGCCAGAAGAACAGGTGCTTGTCGCCGAGGAAGCGGTAGCGGCTGAACGCATAGGCCGCCGGCAGCGCGATCACCACCGAGATGACGGTGTTGAGCGCCACGTAGCTGAGCGAGTTCAGGAACCCGCCGTACCAGGCCGGGTCCTGGAAGATGTGGACGTAGTGCTCGACGGTCGGGCGGTGAGGCCAGAACGACAGGGTGGAGGTGATCTCGACGTTGTCCTTGAAGCTCATGTTGACCAGCCAGTAGATCGGCAGGGCGAGCATCAGCAGGTACAGCCCGAGGACGATGCGCCGGGTCATGCGGACTCCCTCGCATCGAGCTGCGTCATGGTGGTGAAGAACACCCAGCAAAGCGTCAGCGTGATGAGGTTATAGACGAGCGACATCGCCGCCGCGTTGCCGAGATCCACCTGGCCGAGCGCGATCTTCACCAGGTCAAGTGAAAGAAAACTGGTCGCCTCGCCGGGGCCGCCGCCGGTGACGACGGACGGCTCGGTGTAGATCATGAAGCTTTCCATGAAGCGCAGCAGCACGGCGATGACCAGCACCCGGCGCAGCTTCGGCAGCTCGATGTTGCGGAACACCGACCAGCGCCCGGCCCCGTCGATCCGCGCCGCCTGGTAGAACGCATCCGGGATCGCCTTCAGCCCGGCGTAGCACAGCAGCGCCACCATGGAGGTCCAGTGCCACACGTCCATCACCACGACCGTGGACCAGGCCGAGAGCGGGTCCTGCGTGTCGTTGAACGGGATGCCGGCGCCGGTCAGCGCGGCCCCCAGCAGCCCGATGTCGGCGCGGGCGAAGATCTGCCAGATGGTGCCGACCACGTTCCAGGGGATCAGCATCGGCAGCGTCATGCTGACCAGCACCGCGCCCACGGCCCACCCGCGCTTCGGGATGCACAGCGCGACCAGGATGCCGAGCGGCACCTCGATCAGCAGCACCACGCCGGAGAACACCAGGTTCCGCACCAGCGCGCGGGAGAAACGCCCGCCGATGTCGGTGGTGGGGTCGAACAAATGCTGGAACCACTCCGCCCCGTTCCAGAAGAACGAGTTCTGCCCCATCGAATCCTGCACGGAGTAGTTCACCACCGTCATCATCGGCACCAGCGAGGAGAACAGCACGAACACCATGACGGGGATGACCAGGAACCAGGCGCGGTTGCTGATGGGCTTGTCGTTCATGCGGCGATGCCGGGCACGCGGCGGTCGTCGGCGAAGACGTGCAGGCTGGCGGGGTCCAGGCGCACGAAGGCCTCGCCGCCATTGATGGAGAGGTCCGGCGGCGCCGTCACCACCAGCGGGTGCGCGCCCAGCGTGACGCGGGCCAGGCGGCGGCGCCCGAGGTCCTCGATCCGCTGCACCTGCACCGGCAGCCCGGCAGTGCGGCTCAGCGTCGCGTGCTCCGGGCGGATGCCGATCTGCACGCGCTGGCCGCCCATCGCCGGGTAGGCGGCGCCGAGCGGCACCCGGTGCCGGTCCACCGCCGCCTCCCGCCCCGCGACCTGCGCCGGCAGCAGGTTCATGCCGGGCGAGCCGATGAAGTAGCCGACGAAGGTGTGGTCCGGCGCCTCGAACAGCTCGGACGGCGTGCCGACCTGCAGCACGCGGCCCTCGTCCATCACCATCACCTGGTCGGCAAAGGTCAGCGCCTCCGTCTGGTCGTGGGTGACGTAGATCATCAGCAGGTCGAGCGCGCGGTGCACCGCCTTGAGCTTGGAGCGCAGCTCCCACTTGAGCGCCGGGTCGATGACGGTCAGCGGCTCGTCGAACAGCACGGCGGCCACGTCGGGGCGGACCAGGCCGCGGCCGAGCGAGATCTTCTGCTTGGCGTCCGCCGAGAGGCCGCGGGCGCGGCGGTGCAGGTCGGGCGTGAGGCCCAGCATCGCCGCGACCTCGCCCACGCGGGTATCGGCCCGGCGCCGGTCCACCCCGCGGTTGCGGAGCGGGAAGCCCAGGTTCTCCGCCACCGTCATGGTGTCGTACACGACGGGGAACTGGAACACCTGGGCGATGTTGCGCCGCTCGGTCGGCACCCGCGTCATGTCCCGCCCGTCGAACAGCAGCCGTCCGTGCGAGGGGATCACGAGGCCGGAGATGATGTTGAGCAGCGTCGTCTTGCCGCAGCCGGACGGCCCGAGCAGCGCGTAGGCCCGGCCCTGCTCCCAGACGTGGTGCAGCGGCTTCAGCGCGTAGTCGGCCTCGGCCGTCGCGCGCCCGTAGGCGTGGCCGATGCCGTCGAGGGTGACGGTGGCCATCAGACCGCCTCCGCCAGCGCCGGGCGGGACGCGAGCGCGCCCGTGGCATCGAACACGAAGGCCCGGCGCACGTCGATGTGCAGCGCCGTGCGCGCGCCGGGCAGCAGGTCGTGCACGCCGGGGATCAGGCACACCCAGGCGCCGCCGCCCACATCGACGTGCACGAAGCTTTCGGAGCCGTTGATCTCGGTGACGGAGACCGTGCCCTCGAAGCCCAGACTGCCCGGCGGCTTCGCGCCCACCGTCACCGCGTCGGCGCGGAACCCCATCCGGTAATGCCCGTCCGGCAAATCCAGCAGCGGCGCCGGCGCCGGGCGCTCCCCGTGCCCGGTCAGCAGGGCGTTGCCGCGCTTCTCCAGCGCCAGCTCGTTCAGCGGCGGGTCGGAGAACACCCGGGCGGCTTCGAGCGTCAGCGGGTGGCGGTACAGCGCCGCGGTCGGCCCGGCCTGCACCACGCGGCCTTCCGACAAGGCCGCCGTCTCCCCGCCCAGCAGCAGGGCTTCGGCCGGCTCCGTCGTGGCATAGACCAGGATGGCGCCGCTTTCCGCGAACAGCCGCGGCAGCTCCTCCCGCAGCTCCTCGCGCAGCTTGTAGTCGAGGTTGCCCAGCGGCTCGTCCAGCAGCACCAGCTCGGCCCGCTTCACGAGCGCGCGGGCGATGGCGGTGCGCTGCTGCTGGCCGCCGGAAAGCTGCGCCGGCATCCGGCCCAGCATGGGTTCCAGCCGCAGCAGCTTCGCCGCGTGGCGCACCCGCCGCTCGATCTCCGCCCGCGCGACCCCGGCCACGCGCAGCGGCGAGGCGATGTTCTCGTACACCGACAGGGTCGGGTAGTTGACGAACTGCTGGTACACCATCGCCACCGACCGCCGCCGCACCGGCGTGCCCGTGATGTCCCGCCCGTCCAGCAGCAGCCGCCCGGAGGCCGGCTTGTCCAGCCCGGCCATCAGCCGCATCAGCGTCGTCTTGCCGGCCAGCGTCGGCCCCAGCAGGACGTGAAGCGCGCCCCGGGCCAGGGTCAGCGACACGTCGTGGATCAGGGTGTCCGGCCCTTGGGTGAACCCGATGCGGTCGAGCACCAGGCTCACGCGGCCTCGTCCCGCTGCGACCGCAGCGCGTCCAGCGCCGCGTCCACGCGGGCCATGTCCTGCGGCGTCATGCGGAGGCCGAGCTTGCTGCGGCGCCACACGACGTCCGCCGCGCTCTGCGCCCATTCGTAGCGGACGAGGTAGCGGAGTTCCGCCTCCGTCAGGTCGGCGGCGAGCACCGGGCCGAGCGCCTCCGCCGAGGCAGCGTCGCCCAGCAGGTCATGGACGCAGGTGCCATAGGCGCGCAGCAGCCGCCGCAGGGTGCGTTCGGCGATGAACGTGTAGCGGGCACGCAGCGCGTCGAGCGCCGCATCGAACCCGTCCACCGGGAAATCGCCGCCGGGCAAGGGCGTCGTGCCGGTCCAGCCGGCGGGTTGGGCGTTGGCTGCCGGCAGATGCGGCGCGAGCTTGGCCAGCGCCGCCTCCGCCAGCCGCCGGTAGGTGGTGATCTTGCCGCCGAAGATGGACAACTGCGCCGCCTGCCCGTCCGGCGCGTCGAGCGTGAGCACGTAGTCGCGGGTGGCCGCCTGCGCCTTTGACGCGCCGTCGTCATACAGCGGGCGCACGCCGGAGTAGGTCCACACCACCTGGTCCGGCGTGACCGGGCGCACGAAGTACTCGCTGGTGCCGCGGCACAGGTACTCGATCTCCTCGGCGGAGGCATGGGCCTCGCGCGGGTCGCCCTGGTAGTCGAGGTCCGTGGTGCCGATCAGCGTGTAGTCCTGCTCGTACGGGATCGCGAAGAAGATGCGATTATCGGCGTTCTGGAAGATGTAGCAATGGTCTTCCGGGTCGAGCCGCGGCACCACGATGTGGCTGCCCTTCACCATGCGGACCTGCGACGGCGTGTTCGCCCGCAGCACGGATTGCAGCACCTGCCCCACCCACGGCCCGGCGGCGTTCACCAGGGCGCGGGCCTGGATGACCTGCGGCTCCGCCCCGTCATGCTGCGTGGTCACGCGCCACAGGCCGCCCACCCGCTCGGCGGCGGTGCAGCGGGTGCGGGTGGCGACCACCGCGCCGCGTTCCGCCGCGTCGCGGGCGTTCAGCAGCACCATGCGCGAATCCTCGACCCAGCAATCCGAGTACTCGAACCCGATCTTGTACTCCGGCTTGAGCATCCGCCCGGCCGGGTCGCTGCGCAGCCGCTTGGTGCGCGTCGGCGGCAGGCGCTTGCGCCCGCCCAGGTGGTCGTACAGGAACAGGCCCAGCCGCAGCAGCCAGGCCGGGCGCAGCCCCTTGTGGTGCGGCAGCACGAAGCGCAGCGGCCAGACGATGTGCGGCGCGATGCCCCACAGCACCTCCCGCTCCATCAGCGCCTCCCGCACCAGGCGGAACTCGTAGTACTCCAGGTAGCGCAGCCCGCCATGCACCAGCTTGGTGGAGGCCGACGAGGTCGCCGACGCCAGGTCGTTGGCCTCGCACAGGTACACCGACCAGCCCCGTCCCACGGCGTCCCGCGCGATGCCGCAGCCGTTGATGCCGCCGCCGATGATCGCGAGGTCGAAGACGTCCGGGGCGGCCGCTTGGGGCATGGGGTGGGTGCGTTCCTCAAGGAAGGCGCTTGCCGGCCCTCTCGGTGCGAACATTAACCCGAACCAAACGCCGCTGCCAAGCGATCAAATCGAACTTTCATCCGAAAGCTCGTCGGCCTCGACCGGGCCGCCGGCCTCCACCACCTCCACCTCGTTCGCCGCGCACAGGGCGGCGACCTCGGGCGCCGGCAGCCGGTCCGTCCCCAGCACGGCCACGACGGACAAGTGGGCGATCCGCACCGGGGCGGAGCGCAGGAACTTGCTGCTGTCCGCCACCAGCATCACCCGGCGCGCGCTGGCGATGATCGCCTGGGACACCTGCACCTCCCGGATGTCGAAATCCAGCAGCGTGCCGTCGGCGTCGATGGCCGAGGTGCCCACCACCGCGGTGTCCACGCGGAACTGCCGGATCTGCTCCACGGTGCCCGGGCCGATGATGCCGCCGTCGCTGTGCCGGATCACGCCCCCGGCCAGCACGACCTCGATGGCCGGGTTGCGGTACAGCTCGCCGGCGACGTGCAGGTTGTTGGTGATGACCAGCAGCCCGGCATGGCCGCCGAGCGCCCGGGCCACCGCCTCCGTCGTGGTGCCGATGTTGATGAACAGCGAGGAATGGCCGGGCACCAGCGCCGCCGCCGCCGCGCCGATCAGCCGCTTGTGCGGCGTCGCCACGGCCTTGCGCGCCTCGTAGGCCAGGTTCTCGACACCCGAGGCGATCATCGCGCCGCCGTGCACGCGGGTCAGCGCATGGGCCTCGCACAGCTCGTTCAGGTCGCGGCGGATGGTTTGCGGGGTCACGGCGAAACGCTGCGCCAGGTCCTCGACCGACACCCGCCCGGACTGGCGGGCGATGCCCAGGATCTCGGCCAGCCGGCGCGACGCGGCGCGGGGCGGCAGCGCGTCCATCAGACGCCCAGGTTGAAGGCGATGGAGATGCGAAGCTCCGTGCCGCGGTAGGGCCGGACCTGGTGCTGCAGCCAGGACGGGAACAGGAACAGCAGGCCGGGCTTCGGCAGGATCGTCTCGCCGCTGCCGGCCGATTGCCCGTCGTCGCCTGCGAAGCGCAGGGTGGGCGCATACATCGCTGGCGCCGGGCCGCGCGGGTCGATCATCTCGAACGCGCCGCCGAGCGACGGGTCGGCTGCGCAGCCGCCGTCGGCGACATAGTAGGTGCCGGACCAGAACGACCCGGCGTGGTAGTGCGCGATGTTGCCGTCGCCGGGTCCGTTCACGTTGGCCCAGGCCTGAGTGACCCAGGCCGGACGGACCGGCTTGCCGAAGCGGTCCGCCGTGAGCTGCGTCGCCGCCGACCGCGCAAGCGCCAGGATCTCCGCCACGTCCGGCCCGCCCCAATCTTCCAGGTCGCGCTCAGAATGCCAGCCGCCGGCGTTGGACGAGTGGATCGAGGGGAACTGGTCCCGGCGGGCCAGGATCAATGGGCGTAGCCGGGCGTTGCGCACCTCCGCGTCCGGCAGCAGGACCGCGGCGACCGGGGTTGCGAACAAGCCCCGCACCGCGATTTCCAATGGCATGGCGATCCCGTCCCCTTTTGCGGGAGGACACGCCCGGCTCAGCCGCCCTGTCAAGCACCTGCGATCATAGGATCGGAAGTGCTGCGGCATGGCGCCGGGCCTGGCTTGCAGCAGGGCCGCCTTTTACCCGACCATTCGCTGCACCGCAGCCAGGCGCCGGCGACTTGCTGACGACCGCCCGGCCCTGGAACGGTTCGCCTACTCGGCCTGGCGACCGACGGCGGAGGACATGCTGCCGTTGCGGTACGCAGGCGACCCGGCGGAGGGGACGTGGGTCGGCCGCACCGGCGTGAACCGGCTGCTGCCCGACTCAGCTTCCTGCACTTTCCGGCGATAGCGGGCGGCGGCCTCGCCGCGGCTCCGCACGTCCCATTTGTCGAGGATGCTGTGCACATGGTTCTTCACCGTCGGCAGGGCGACCTGCAGCCGGCGCGCGATCAGCTTGTTCGGCAGGCCGTCCGCCAACAGCTCCATGATCTCGCGCTCGCGCGGCGTCAGGGCATGGATGCCGGCCCGCGTCGCGCGGTCGTTCGAGCGGTCCGCAAAGCGGTTCAGCAGCAGGGCGGTCAGCCGCGGCGGGCACACGACTTCGCCGGCAGCGGCACGGCGCACCGTCGAGATCAGGTCGCGCGACGAGGTGTCCGGTCCCAAATACCCGGAGATGCCGATATCGGCCCAGTGCAGGAAGTCCTCGTCCCGGTCGCGCGTCGCCAGCACGACGACGCTCACCTTGGGAAGGCGCAGGCGGACGGCGCTGACCAGCGCCATCGCCTCGGGGTGCGACGAGTCGATCACGACCAGGTTGGGGGTGAACTCCGCCGTGACCGCCTCGGCGGTTTCGCGGGAGAACGCGCCGAACGCCATGATGCCCTCGCCGCCACGCAGAACCTCCACCAACGCTTCCCGCAGGAAGTGCACATGGCTGATAAACAGGATGACCATGGGACCCTCGTATATTTCCCAAGCTTTATCTCAAAAATCCGTTGCGAAAGCAAGATGCTTACGCGCAAGAACAGTCAGAATGCCAAAATTGTGACGTTGAGTACGGTAGCGCGCAATTTTTGGGTCGTCCGCCTGGACGCTGTCCGTCTCATACCAACAGCCCTTTGCTCTGACTTTTCCCGTCATTGCGGGCCGCCCTGGCGGCGCGGCAGTCCAGGACTGCAAGGACCCTGCTCGCGGCCCTGGATTGCCGCGTCGCTGCGCTCCTCGCAATGACGGAAAGGGGTCAATGCAAGAGGCCGCTGGTATCATACCAGCAGACACCCGCCCTGACCGTTTTTCGGATGGCGCTTGTAGGGCGTATAAGCGAAGCGTCATACGCCAACCCGCGGCCCTGCAAGGTCGTGTCCCATGGCGTGGTATGGGGCGGCGTTCCTGGGCAGCGTTGGCTGCCCGGTCAGGCTGCCAGGGGCGGCAGGCTGACGGCGGCAGTATCGCCGAGCGGCGCGATGGTTTCCAGGCTCATGTAGCGGGCGCGCTGGACGGCCCACTCATCGTTCTGCTCCAGCAGCAACGCGCCAATCAGGCGGGTGACCGCGGCCTCGTTCGGGAAGATGCCCACCACGTCGCTGCGGCGCTTGATCTCGCCGTTCAGCCGTTCGAGTGGGTTTGTGCTGTGCAGCTTGACCCGGTGCTGGCCAGAGAAGCCCGTGTGGGCCAGCACGTCGGCCTCGGCGTCGTCCATGAGCTTGGCCAGCTTGGGCATCCGGGGGCGGGCCTGGTCGGCCACCTCGCGCCACTGCTTGCGGGCGGCGGTCGCGTCGTCCTGGGCGAACGCCGTGCCGACCCAGGCCGAGACGATGCGGCCCTGCGTCTTGCCTGCGTGGGCCATGGCGTTGCGCATGAAGTGCACCCGGCAGCGCTGCCAGGTGGCGCCCAGGGTTTTGGTGATCGCGGCTTTCAGCCCTTCGTGGGCATCGGACACGACGAGCTTCACGCCACGCAGGCCGCGGCGTGTAAGCGTGCGCAGGAACTCGGTCCAGAACGGCTCGGCCTCGCTGTGGCCGACCGTCATGCCGAGCACCTCGCGGCGGCCATCGGTGTTGACGCCGACGGCCACGATCACGGCCACCGAGACGATGCGGTGGTCGCGCCGGACTTTGACGCAGGTGGCGTCCAGCCAGACATAGGGCCAGCCGCCCTCGATGGGCCGGTCCAGGAAGGCGTTCACACGCTCGTCGATCTCGACGCAAAGCCGCGAGACCTGGCTCTTGCTGATGCCGTCCAAACCCATCGCCTTGACCAGGTCGTCCACCGAGCGGGTGGAGATGCCCTGGATGTATGCCTCCTGGATCACGGCCGTCAGCGCCTTCTCTGCCATCCGGCGCGGTTCCAAGAACGTTGGGAAGTGGCTGCCCCGCCGGAGCTTCGGGATGCGCAGCTCGACGTTGCCCGCCCGGGTCTCCCAGTCGCGCTCCCGGTAGCCGTTGCGCTGGTTGAGCCGCTCGGGGCTGCGCTCGCCAGGTGCGGCGCCGCACAGCGCGCCGGTTTCCAACTGCATCAGGCGGTCGGCGGCGAAGCCGATCATCTCGCGCGGGAAGGTCGCATCGGACCCCTTCTCCAGCAGCGCGCGAAGGGCGGTCTTGTCATCGGTCATCGTGGTGATCCCAAGGTTCAGGTTGTGTCTCGACAACCCAACCCTACCCAAGAGCACCACGGTGGCCACCAACTTACGTCAGCAGCCTCCTACACCACGCCATGGGACATGACCTCGCACTGACACCGTTCTCATATCGATTTGTCTGAACGAGGACGTAAGTC
>CAXTTB010000039.1:0-5910 GCA_964246905.1 uncultured Acetobacteraceae bacterium
GCTGGGCCGACGCGGCGGCGCGGCAGGGTGTCGCCACCGCCGCCGCCCGCCTGGTAACCCTGTGCCACGACGCCGCCGGCGGCCCGCGCGACCCGCTGGAGGCCGTCCGCTGGTGGCGCGTCGCGGCGGAGGCCGGGGACGGCGATTCCGCAGCCCGGCTGGGTGCCGCGCTCCATCTGGGCCAGGGCGTCCGGGAAGACCAGGTGGAGGCGATGGCGTGGCTGCTGGTCGCATCGAGCCGCTACAGCCCGCTGGTGCGCCCTTTCCTCGCCCGGGTCAGGGACGGGCTGACCCCGGCGCAACTCGCGGCGGCGCAGGAGACGGCCCGGGGCTTGGGGGTCCGGTAGCAGCGGCCCCGAAAGTCCGACCCAGATGGCCGCGATGCAGCCCATCGCCACTCCGGCCCAACTACGCTCCGGGTCGCAGTTCGTGAGTTCTCCAAAAGCGGCCGTCCGCTCAGGTGGCGCCTTTCGTGCGATCATATGCGATCTGGGCGTCCTCAAGCTCCCCGCCATGAACGAGTGCCCAACCGCATAGCAGTTCGAAAGGTTGGCGCAACGAGCTGCCGAGCGGGGTGATCGCGTATTCGACGCCAATCGGCTGGGTCGGCAGCACGGTGCGCGTGACCAGGCCGTTCCGCTCCAGCCGCTTGAGCGCGTCTGCCAGGGCCTTGTGGGTGATGGGGTCGAGCCGGCGCTTGATCTGGTTGAAGCGCGACGGCTTGGGGCAGAGCACCGTCAGGATCAGGACCGTCCACTTGTCGGCGATCTTATCGAGCACGGGGCGTGCACGCGCCAAGTCGGCCAGGGCCTGGGCGACCGCGCCGCCGGTATCGCCGGTGATATCTACGCTATTCATGGTGCGTGATTGATAGCAGATTTAGATTATATATCTATGGGCTTCCGATAGTGGAGGCTCGAATGACGAAGATGACGGACAAAGTGGCGCTGGTGGTGGGCGGTGCGAGCGGCATCGGTGCGGCCATCGCGGACCGTTTGGCCACCGAGGGTGCCTTGGTGTTCCTGACCGGGCGCCGGCAGGCCGACGTCGAATCCGCAGCCGCCAGCATCGGGCACGGCGCCAGAGCCATCGTGGCGGACGCGAGCGATCCGGCTGACATCGGGCGCGCCGTCGCAACTGCCGTCGAGGAACATGGGCGGATCGACGTCCTGGTGCTCAACGCCGCCATAGCGGAGCCTGAAAACCTCTTGTCGAGCACGCCGGAACTCTTCGACCGCCATTTCGCCCTGAACGTGCGTGGCCCGCTCCTCGCCATGCGGGCAGCCGTTCCGCACATGCGGCCAGGGAGTGCTGCGGTCGTCGTCGGATCGACCGCAAGCGAGATGGCGAACCCGCCCTATGGCACCTATGCGGCGACCAAAGCCGCGCTGCGCTCGTATGTACGGACCTGGACTGTCGAGTTGGCGCCGCGCGGCATCCGCGTGAACGTCCTCAGCCCCGGCCCGACCGAGACGGCCATGCTGGCAGACGTGTCTGACGACGTTCGCGCCGCGATCCTCAGCCGTGTCCCGCTGGACCGCCTCGCTCGCCCGGAGGAGATCGCGTCGGCCGCGTTGTTCCTGGCGGGCGATCAATCCAGCTACATGGCCGGTTCCGATCTGCATGTCGATGGCGGCATGGCGCAGGTCTGATACCGGCCCGCATCGCTCTTGACCAGCCTCGGGTCTATGCTGAACCGAGCTTTCGGGTCGGTTGCTACCGGACCCCTGGCTTCAACGAGGGATCGCGTCCGGGACGTGCAGCCGACGCCCCATGAACAGCGGCAGCAGCATCGCGTCCCGCCCGGCGTGGCGGACCATGGCGTCCGGCAGCGCCTCCAGCGTGTCGAACACCTTGCCGAACTGCGCCCTGACCTGGGCCAGCGAGGTGCGCGGCGCCACGATCACCGCGTCCGCCCCGGCGTGATCCGCGGCGCTGGCGACCAGGCCGTACTCCCGCGGGTCGGCGCCCAGGCAGATCACCGTTGACCGTCCGCCCAGCGCGTAGTCGATCTTGCCCGCGTCGTGCCAGCGGGTCGCGGCGACGACGAGGCCGGGCTGCCCCAACAGGCCGCGGGCGGCCAGGTCCGTCCGCAGCGATGTCCAATCCACTGCGTCCAGGTCCGGGTCCTTGCCGAGCGCGAAGTCCTCGAACACCTCGGGCAGCCAGTTGAACCGCACCTCGCTCGCCACGAACACGACGCCGAGCGTGACGGTCACGGCGGTGGCCACCAGGGCGGCGCGGAGCACCCGGCTGTCCTGCCGCCATTTCGCCACGGCCTCCCCCAGCATTGGGAACAGCATCAGGTAGCCCGGCGCCGCCCAATGGAACAGCACGTGGCTGCGCAGGGACACGGCCGTGAACACCAGGACCGGCGGCACCGCCAGGCAGGCCAGCAGCCAGCAGCGCGGGTTCCCCGGCCCGCGCCGCAAGGCCGTGGCGCCGCAGGCCATGAGCGGCAGCCAGATCCAGGGCAGGAGGAACAGTGCTTCCCCCAGCAGCGACGTGACCGGGCCGAACGGATAGAGCTTGCCGCTGCCGGCCCGCCCGGCCTGGAACAGCAGGGACGCCCAGCCATGCCCGGCGTTCCAAGCCAGCACGGGCGAGAACAGCAGGAGCGCCAGCAGCCCGGCGGCATAGGGATGCGGGCGCCCGAGCCAGCGCCGGCCCTCCGCCGTGGTCAGCAGGAACACGATGGCCCCCGCGACCGTCAGCACGGCGGAGTACTTGGAGAACAAGGCCACGCCCGCGCACAGCCCGGCGCCGAGCCACCAGCCCCAGGCCGCCCGCCCCTGTGCCGGCAGGGCGCGCACGAGACACAGCGCCGCGCCCAGCAAGGCCGCGATCAACGGCCCGTCCGGCAGCACCCAGGTGCCGTCGGCGATGCCGAACACCGGCGCGGCGTTGAGCAGCACCGCCGCCCACAGCCCGGCGCACGCCCCGAACAGCACGGCCGTCAGCCGGAACATCAGCCACGTGGTCAGCGCGAACAGCAGGACGAAGGGCAGCCGCACGATGAACACGGCATCGCTGCCAGCAAGGTGCGACGCGCCCCACGCCATCCACCAGGCCAAGGGCGGATGGTCGAAGTAGCCGAGCTGCAGCACCCGGCCGGACGCCACCATGTAGCTCTCGTCGATGCCCAGCCCGAGGGCGTCGGCGAAGGCCAGCCGCGCCAGCAGCGTGGTCGCGATCAGCAAGGCGACGCCGCCCGCTGGGGTGCCCAGCCAAGCTTGGGCAGCGCCGCGGGTCCGTCCGCGGGGTCCAGCCCAGACCTGTCCCGTGCCGGCCTGCCCCATGTCCTAGCCCCGCGGCAACATGCGGGCGAGCACGGCGTCATGCCACAGGTAACGGTGGACCAGCGCCGCCGCGGCGTGCAGCCCGGCAAGCGCCACGATCAGCCAGCCGATGGTCGCGTGGACCTCCTGCACCTGGTCCGGCAGCGCCTTGTCGGCGGCATCATAGGCCGGGATGCTGAACAGGTTGAAAATGCTGTCGCCCCTTGTCCATGCCAGGAACAGGCCCGCCAGTAACATGGCCGCGAGCAAGGTATAAAGCCCCCAATGCGTGCCCTTGGCAAGCAGGTTGACCGCGCCCCGGTCGGCCAGCGGGAGCCGCCGCCCGCCGGTCAGGCGCCACAGCACCCGCGCGGCCAGCAGCGCCGCGAGCAGGACGCCCATCGTGATGTGGACCGAGCGCGCATCGACCCGCAGCGGGCCGCGCGGGAACCAGTCGATGGTCTGTGCGCCGAGCCATTGGGCGGCGACCAGCACGGCCGTCGCCCAATGGAAGAAGATGGTCGCCGGATCGTATCGCCGTGCGTCGGTGCTGACGGGCTGCATGGGTCGTCCTTAAAGGTGTGCGTCTGGAACGGCGCGGCCGCGGTGGGCGCCAGCGCCCGGGTGGCTGGGAACGCCGGCGCGGGCACCGACAACGCAGACTAATCGCCGCGCCGGAATGCGTCCTGACTCTGAACCAGAATTTAATGGTCCGGCCCGCTGCCTGTCCCAATCGTCTTCCTGTCCATAGCAGGGGGGCGTCGTGGCTGGCACGGCAAAAGGACGATGACGGCAGGGTCCGGCAATCCGGCCGTCAATAACCGAAACCCGCTGACTGCCGGGCCGCGCCGCCCAATGCTGAGACAGGATTATGCGTCGGTCGAGACAAGCAGTCCCGGTATGGGCATCGCCAAATGACCGCCGGTCCCGTGGCGTGCAAGGAACTCAGCCGCATGGCTGGCCTTACATCCGCCGCCGGGCCGGCCCAGCCGCCGCGGGCGCGCCGACCCCGCGGCACCACCATGGAGGACACTGTGCGTCTGTTCAAACCCCTGCTGGCCGAGTTCATCGGCACGTTCGCGCTGATCTTCATAGGCGCCGGGGCCGTCACGGTGCTGGCGCCCACGCAGGTCGTCGCCATCGCGCTGGCGCACGGCCTCGTCATCATGACCTTCGCCTACGACTTCGGGAAGGAAAGCGGAACGTACTTCAACCCGGCCTTGACGGTCTCCGCCATCGTGGCTGGCGACCATTCCGTGCCGGACGGCGTGGCAGTGATCCTCGTCCAACTGCTCGGCGGCATCGCCGGGGCGCAATGCCTCGCCCTCATCTACGGCTATGGCGGGCCGCACCACCTCGGGGCGACCCTGATGAACCTCGACCAGACCACCGTGCTCGGTGGCTTCTGCCTGGAGGCGGCCGGCACGTTCTTCCTCGCCAACACCGTGCTCAACACCGCGCATCGCGGCACCGCCGGCGCCTTCGCGCCGTTTGCCATCGGCATGACGGTGACGCTGTGCATCCTGGGGTTCGGAGCGATCACCGGCGGCAGCATCAACCCGGCCCGCACCATCGGCCCGGCCATCGCCAGCGGCGAGTACGCCAACATCGGCGCCTACATCGCGGCCCAGATCCTCGGCGCGGTGGCCGCCGGCCTGGCCTACCGCTTCGTCTGGCGGACGGAGGACGCGCCCGCGCCGGCCCGGGTGCCCCAGCTCTCCCCGTCAGCCGCTGCGCCTGGGGCGGACTGAACGAAGCCGTGACGTTGCAACCGGGAACGGCCGCATCTTGACGGCAGAGGGCAGGAACATGGCGCGCCTGCTTCTGATCGAGGACGACACGGTGACGGCGGAGGAGGTGGCCGGGTATTTCCGCGGGCGCGGCTACTTGGTCGCGTGCGCGGAAACCGGCACCGAGGGCCTGGCCCGGGCCGGCGCCGGCGAGGCGGACGTGCTCGTCGTGGACCGCCTGCTGCCCGGGCTGGACGGGCTGGCCCTCATCGAGGCCCTGCGCCATGCCGGCATCCGCACGCCCGCCTTGGTGCTGAGCGCGCTGGACGGGGTGGACGAGCGGGTGCGCGGCCTGCGCGCCGGGGGGGACGACTACCTCGGCAAGCCCTTCGCCCTGGCGGAGCTTGCGGCGCGCATCGAGGCGCTGCTGCGCCGCCCGGCCTATGGCGCGGAGACCGTGCTGCGCGTCGGCCCATTGGAGCTGGATTTGGTGCTCCGCAAGGCCCGGCGCGGCGGCCGCGTGCTGGACCTGCTGCCGCGCGAGTTCCGGCTGCTGGAGTACATGATGCGCCGGGCGGGCCAGACCGTGACCCGGGCCATGCTGTTCGAGGATGTCTGGAACTACCGCTTCACGCCGCGCTCCAACCTGGTGGACGTGCACATGGGACGCCTACGCCGCAAGCTCGACGCTCCCCATGATGTCGAGCTGCTGTCCAGCGTGCGCGGCATCGGCTTCATGCTCGACGCGCCGCCTTAGATGCGGCTGCTGTGGTCGCTGCGCGGGCTGGCGGGCGCCACGGCCTTCCGCTGGGCGCTTGCCATCGCCGGCGGCTTCACGGCCATCCTGCTGCTGCTGTTCGCCTTCATATACTGGCAGACCGCGGGGCACGAGCAGACGCGGG
>CAXTTB010000039.1:5920-14190 GCA_964246905.1 uncultured Acetobacteraceae bacterium
CATAAGCGGAGCGCCATGCGCCACCGGGCGGTGCCAAAGGCAGGCGCATGGCGCTCCGCTTATGCGCCCTACATGTCCGGGCCAAATGCAGAGTGTCCGTCCGAGCCAGACGCGGAGCGTCAGTCCGGACTGGCCCAGCCATTCATGGCCCAAACTGCGAAAGGCTGCTTAGATGCGGTCGCTCCGGCTGCTCGCCGCGACGACCGCCTTCCGTTGGACGCTCGCCATCGCCTGCGGCTTCACCGCCATGGCGCTGCTGCTGTTCGCGTTCATCTACTGGCAGACTGCGGAGCGTGAGCAGGGCCGCATCGACGGCATCGTGCTGTCCCAGGCCCGGAGCATTGCGGAGGCGCCGGGCGGAGGCGCCGCATCGGCGCTCAATGCCTGGCTGTCCGAGGACGCGCACAGCCGGCTTTACGGCGCGCTGTTCGCATCCGGCGGCGCCCGCCTGGCGGGCAACGTGCAGGCGCTGCCTGATGGAGTCATCGCGGACGGGCTGGCTCATCGGCTGGTAGTCGCGCCGCTCAACCACGACGGCAATGCGCTGGAGGTCGTGCGCGGCGTCGCCCGGCGGCTCGGCGACGGCCGGCTGCTCGTGCTCGGCTATGACCTCGACGAGCTGGACCAGGCGCAGGAGCTGATCCTGCGCGCGCTCGGCATGGGGGTGGCGCCGGCGGTGCTGCTGTCGCTGGCGGGCGGGATGCTGCTCGCCCGGCGCGGCCAGCGGCGCATCGCCGCCGTGCACGAGGCGGTCGGGCGCATCATGCAGGGGCACCTTCGGGAACGCCTGCCGACGCGCGGCGGCGCCGACGAGCTGGACAAGGTGGCGGCGGCGGTGAACGGGATGCTGGACCGGATCGAGCAGTTGGTGGAGGAGATCCGCGGCGTCGGCGACAGCATCGCCCACGACCTCCGCACTCCGCTGACCCGGGTCCGCACCCGGCTGGAGCGCAGCCGCGACGAGGCCACGACGCGCGAGGAGTTCCAGGCGGCGGCCGACCGCGCCATCGCCTCCGTGGACCAGGCGCTTGCGGTGGTCAGCGCCGTGCTGCGGATCGGGGAGATCGAGCACGGGCAGCGCCGGGCTGCCTTCGCGCCGGTGGACCTGGCCGGGCTGCTGCGCGACGCGGCCGAGCTTTACGAGCCGGTGGCGGAGGAGAAGGGCGTGGCGCTGCGTTTGCACCTCGCCGCGGCCGCGGTGGTGCCGGGGGACCGCGACCTGCTGCTGGAAGCGGTCGGCAACCTCCTGGACAACGCGGTCAAGTTCACCCCGGCCGGGACCGACGTCACGCTGTCGCTCCACGGCGGGCCGGGGGGCGCGTGCATCCGCGTCGCCGACCAGGGGCCAGGCATCCTGCCGTTGGAACGGAAGCGGGTCCTGCGGCGCTTCTACCGCATGGAGAAGAGCCGCACGGTGGAGGGCAGCGGCCTCGGGCTGAGCCTGGTTGCGGCCATCGTGTCGCTGCACGGCTTCCGCCTGCGGATCGGCGGCAGCGAGGCCGGCTGCGTCGTCGGGATCGCCTGCTTTCCCGCCGCCATGCCGGACCCGGCGTGTCCTGATCGGCACTGCGCTCCGGAAGGCCAACCCGCCCCGGCAGGCTGACCGCCGGCCGCCGGCATACATTGGGATTTCCCAACCGCCGGTCCAGAGCGGCCCAACACGGCGCGGCGCAGAGTGCCTCCCATCAACCAGCCGCCGGGGGGCGCCCATGTCTGCCGACAGATCGTCTGCCTACCCATCGACCTCCGTCCCCATGCTGAACAAGGTCCCGGAGGTCACGCTGGCGTTCTGGGTCATCAAGGTCATGTCCACGACGGTGGGCGAGACCGGCGCCGACTACCTGGCGGTGCATGTGGGCCTCGGCACCGCGGCCACGGGCGGGATCATGGCGGCCCTGCTGGCGGCGGCGCTCGCCGCGCAACTGCGGTCGCGGCAGTACGTGCCCTGGCTCTACTGGCTGACCGTCGTGCTCGTCAGCGTGGTGGGCACGCAGATCACCGACGCCCTCACCGACCGGCTCGACGTCAGCCTCTATGTCAGCACCGCCGTGTTCGCCGTCCTGCTGGCCGCGACCTTCGCGCTCTGGTACGGCCGCGAGCGGACGCTCTCGATCCACACGATCACGACGGCCCGGCGGGAGCTGTTCTACTGGACGGCCATCCTGTTCACCTTCGCGCTGGGCACGGCGGCCGGCGACCTCGCGACGGAGGCGCTGGGCCTTGGGTTCAATGTCGGCGTCCTGGTGTTCGCCGGGCTGATCGCGGTGGTCTATGCCGCCTACCGCCTGGGCGCCGACGCCGTGCCCGCCTTCTGGCTCGCCTACATCCTGACCCGGCCCTTGGGCGCGTCGCTCGGCGACCTGCTGTCGCAGTCGCCGGCCTATGGCGGCCTGGGGTTGGGCACGATCGTGACCAGCATCGTGTTCCTCGCCGTCATCGTGGCCCTGGTCGCGATGCTCAGCCTCCGCAACGAGCCGCCGCGGACGGCGGACGGACTCTAGCCGCACCCTCGTTGACCAAAGGAACCCTGCCATGACCCTGCTCAAGCTCGCCCGGACCGCCGTTCTCATGCCTGTCCTTGGCCTTGCCCCGCTCGGCGCCGGGGTGGTGTCCGCCGCCCTGGCGCCGGCCCCCGCCATGGCCGCGGCCTCGAGGCTCGGCGACCTGTCGTCCTTCCGCGGCATCGCCGCCGACTCGGCCGCGATGGTGGACCACGGCGACCTTCCCGGCGCCAAGGCCCGGATCAAGGACCTCGAAACCTCCTGGGATGAAGCGGAGGCCGGGCTGAAGCCGCGTGCGGCGTCCGAGTGGCATACCGTGGACAAGGCCATCGACCGCGCGCTTTCGGCGCTGCGCGCCAGCAGCCCCGACCCCGCCGCGTGCAAGCAGGCCCTGGCCGACCTGCTCGCGACCATGGACAAGGCGTCCTGAGCCGGCTCAGATCCGGCCGGGGGCGGAGGCCATGAAGATCCTGGTGATCGAGGACGACGGGGAAACGTCCGCCTACGTCGCCCGCGGCCTGCGCGAGCACGGCCATGTCGTGGACGTGGCCGTGACCGGACACGAAGGGCTGTTCCTGGCGACCGGCGGCAGCCACGACGTGCTCGTGGTGGACCGGATGCTGCCGGGCCTGGACGGGCTTGGCACCGTGCGCGCCCTGCGCGACACCGGCGTCAAGGCGCCCGTGCTGTTCCTGACGGCGCTGGGCGGGGTCGGCGACCGGGTGCGCGGGCTGGAGGCCGGGGGCGACGACTACCTGGTCAAGCCCTTCGCCTTCGCCGAGCTGCTGGCCCGGCTGCACGCGCTGGCCCGCCGCCCGCCGCTGTCCGACGTGCCCGTCCGGCTGTCGGTCGGCGACCTGGAGCTGGACCTGCTCCGCCGCACCGTGACGCGCGGCGGCGAGCGGGTCGAGCTGCAGCCGCGGGAGTTCCGCCTGCTCGAATACCTGCTGCGCCATGCCGAGCGGGTGGTGACGCGGACGATGCTGCTGGAGGACGTGTGGGACTTCCACTTCGACCCGCGGACCAACATCGTCGAAACCCACATCAGCCGCCTCCGGTCCAAGCTCAGCCGCGGCGGGCGCGACCCGGAGCTGATCCACACCATCCGCGGCGCCGGCTACGTGCTCCGTGCGCCAGGGCCGTAGGTTCGCCGCGTCCCGGCTGCTGCGCACGGCGAGCTTCCGGCTGGCGGCGCTCTACGTCGCGGTGTTCGCCGCCTCGGCGGTCGTGCTGGGCCTGGCCGTGTTCCTGGCGGCGCGCTCCGCCCTGCAGCAGCAGATGACGGCCCGGATCGAGACGGAGACGGGCTTCCTGCGCGAGGAGTTCCGCGCCGGCGGGCCGGACCGGCTGCTGGCCGTCGTGCGGGCGCGCGGACGCGGGGCGACGGCGCTCGACTACTTGGTGCAGGACCCGGACGGGCGGCACCTGGCCGGGGAGATGCCGACCGTCGCAGCCCTGCGCCCTGGCTGGATATTCGTAAAAGTGCCCGAGGCGTCCGAGGACGACGGGCGGCCCGAGCGGGTGCGGGCGCTGGTGTCCGACCTGGGCGGCGGCCTGCTGCTGGCGGTGGGCGACGACCTGCACCGCGTGAGGGAGGTGGAGGAGGCGGTCGCGACCGCGTTCCTGTGGACCGTGGGGCTGGTCGTGGCGCTCGGCATCGGCGGCGGCGCGCTGCTCAGCCGGGCGTTCCTGGCGCGGGTGGACGCGATCTCCCGCACGGCGGAGGCGATCATCGGCGGCGACCTCGGCCGCCGGGTGCCGGTGCGCGGCACGGGCGACGACCTGGACCGGCTCGCCGGCACGCTGAACCGCATGTTGGACCGCATCGGCGCGCTGATGGACAGCCTGCGCCAGGTCAGCACGGATGTGGCGCACGACCTGCGGACCCCGCTGTCGCGGCTGTACCAGCGCCTGGAGGACGCGCGGCTGCACGCGCGCTCGGTGGCGGAGTACGAGGCCGCGGTGGACGGCGCGGTGCGGGAGGCGGAGGGCCTGCTGGACACCTTCTCCGCCCTGCTGCGCATCGCGCAGGTGGAGGGTGCCTCGCCCCGCGCCGGCTTCCGCGACGTGGACCTCAGCGCCGTGGCCGACGCCGTGGCGGACGCCTACCAGCCGGATGCGGAGGAGGGCGGGCGCCATCTCAAGTCCGACGTGGCGGCCGGCGTCGCCATCCGCGGCGACCAGGAGCTGCTGACCCAGGCGCTGGCCAACCTGGTGGAGAACGCGCTGCGCCACACCCCCCCGGGGACGCGCATCGGCGTGAGCCTGCGTCCCGGATGCGGCGCCGGCGCCTGCCTCGCGGTGGAAGACGACGGCCCCGGCGTGGCCCCGGAGGACCTGCCGCGCCTCACCCACAGGTTCTACCGCGGCGAGCACAGCCGCACGACGCCGGGCAACGGGCTGGGCCTCAGCCTGGTGGCGGCGGTGGCCGACCTGCACGGGGCGGCGCTGCATCTGGCGCCGGGCACGCCGGGCCTGCGGGTGCGGCTATGCTTCCGGGCGCGCGCCGGGGGTGGGCCGGCAACCCCATGTCTCTTGGAGGACCGATGAGCAGCACCATGGAACGCAGCCTGAGCAAGGTTCCCGCCGTCACGCTCGGCTTCTGGGTCATCAAGATCCTCGCGACCACGCTGGGCGAGACCGGCGGGGACGCGGTGACGATGACGCTGGGCTGGGGCTACCTGCTCGGCACCGCCCTGTTCGCCACGGTGTTCGTCGCGGCCGTCGCGGCCCAGATCTCGGCCCGGCGGTTCCACCCGTTCCTGTACTGGGCGGTGATCGTCGCGACCACGACGGCGGGCACGACGCTGGCCGACTTCTTCGACCGCTCGCTGGGCGTCGGCTACGCCGGCGGGTCGTCGATCCTGTTCGTCCTGCTGATGGCGACGCTGGCGCTGTGGCACTGGTCGCTCGGGTCGGTGTCGGTGGAGAGCGTGACCTCGCCCAAGGCGGAGGCGTTCTACTGGACGACCATCATGTTCTCGCAGACGCTGGGCACGGCGCTCGGCGACTGGGTGGCCGACGCCGGGCTGGGCTACGAGGGCGGGGCGGTGGTGTTTGCGGCGGCGCTCGCGGTGGTCTCCGCCGGGTATTTCTACACAGGCGCGTCGCGCACCCTGCTGTTCTGGGCCGCCTTCATCCTCACGCGCCCGCTCGGGGCCACGGTGGGCGACTTCCTCGACAAGCCCGTCGCCAATGGCGGCCTCGCCCTGGGCCGGTTCTCCGCCTCGGCGGTGCTCACGGTGCTGATCGTCGCCTGCATCCTGTTCTTCCCGCAAAAGGCGGGCAGCCATCCCGGGCAGCAGGAGCGGCACCCGTGACGGGGCGGGTTGGCGGCGGTCAGCCGGGAGGGCCGGCCAGCAATCCGCCGGCTGCCGCCATGAACGCCGCCGTGTCCTGCAGTTGCGGCACGTGCGCGAGGCCGGGCAGCCCGGCGAACGCCGCATCCAGCAGCAGGTCCGCCAGCTCGCGGGCCATCGCCGGGGGCGTGGCCTCGTCCAGCTCGCCCGCCAGGACCAGCACGGGGACGCGCAGCCCGCGCACGGCATCGCGCAGGTCCAGCGTCGCGAGGGCGTTGCAGGCGGCGGCGAACATCGCCGGGTCGGTGGCCAGGAACCGCGCCCGCCGCTCCGCGAGCAGGGCCGGGTTGGCTTGCTGGAACGCCGGGGAGAACAGGCGGCGCATGGCCGTGTCGGCGATAGCTTCCAGTCCCTTGCCGGACGCCGCCGCCGCCCTGCTCCGGAAGGCGGCGCGGCCCGGGTCCGCGCACGCAGCGCCGGGGCCGGCCAGCAGCAGGCGGCCGACCAGGGCGGGGCACCGCAGCGCCAGGGTCAGGGCGACGAAGCTGCCGTAGCCGTTGCCGACGATGGCGACGGGACCGCCCGCTTCCTCGATGGCCAGGGCCAGCCGGTCCGCGACCTGCTCCAGCCCGGCATCGGCAAGGGCCGAGCCGCCGAACCCTGGCAGGTCTGGGACCGTCACGCGAGTGCTGCCGCCAGCAGCGTGCAGCTTCCGGTGTCGGCGAGCAGGGAGTGGAACACCCAGACCGGCGGGCCATCCCCGGCGACGGACACCGTGACCGTGCCGCTGGCGTAATGGTGGATCATGCGCCTTTGCCCCCCGTTTTGCGCCCAGGCCCTCCATGCGGCTGGGCAGCGAGCCAGGATATGCCAGCGTAGGGAGAGTCTCACACCAGCGACCGTTTGCTTGCATCGTTTTTGCGTCATTGCGAGGAGCGCAGCGACGCGGCAACCCAGGGCCGCCAGCAGGGTCCTTGCAGTCCTGGATTGCCGCGCTGCCAGGGCGGCTCGCAATCTTGCAGGGCGCGGGCGCTGGGCTGTGACGAGGCGGCCATGTGTCTCCTCCTTCCACCCCACGCTTGCCGCGTGAGCTGACGGGGTCCGGCCGGCGGGACGCTCCGGCGTGGCCGCATCTTGGATGGCGGGCGACGCGCTTGGCCCCCTTCAAACGGAGGATGTGCCGTTTCCGTAACAGGGTTGCGCGCAGCCTGCCGGTTTCGTCCATTTGAATGGAACCAGGGAGGAATGCTGCCAGGCGTTGTGGCAGCATACGGGTGGCACGCGAGGAGGTGGGCATGGGCCGCGGGCGTACGCCGTCACTGGAAAGCCTTTCGAGCCTCATCGCCGACATCCACGACGCGGGCGTGGACGGGACCGGCTGGCCGGCCGCGTTGAAGCGCCTTGGCGGCTTGTTCGATGCGCCAACGGCGACGGTTTGGATGCAGGACCCAGTTGGGCGCTTCCGGGACATCTACACGATGGGATCTGCGGATGTGTTCACGCACGACTACGCCGCCTACTATGGACGCCTCGACCTGCTGCGGCCAGCCGTCATGGCTGCGCCCGCAGGCACGGTTCTCACAAACGGGATGGTGGTGCCGCGATCGGAGTTCCTCCGGACCGAGTTCTACGCCGATTTCGCTGCGCCCCATGGGTTGATCGACTGTATTCAGGCGCGCATCTTCGAAGGCCCCGGCGGCAGCGGCTACGTGGGCATCACGAGGTCTCTGCAGGCTGACGCTTTCGAACGCGAGCACGTGTGCCTTGCGCGGCTGCTGCTGCCGCATCTCAGCCGGGCCATGCAGATGCAGCTCCGGCTCGCTTGCCTCGGCGTCGAGCGCGACAGCGCGCTTGAGGCTCTCGACCGGCTGCGCCATGGCGTGCTGGTCGTGGATGGCCGGGCGCGCGTCCTGCACGCGAACAGCGCCGCGGAGGCCATTCTTCGCAAGGGGGACGGGCTTGGCGTGGACCCGGTGCGCCAGCAGTTGCGTGCAAGCGCGCCGGGGCAGACGGACGTCCTGCGCCGTCTGGTTGCACAGGCCGCCACCGGCGATCATGGGATCAAGGCTTCCGGCGAGGCCCGAGACCAGGGCGTGCTCCGGCTCGAACGCGCCGCGGAGGCGCCGCTCCTGCTCTGCGTCGTCCCGCTGCGGGCCGAGGCAGCCTGGAACGTGTCCAGGCAGCCGGCGGCGCTCCTGCTCCTCAGCATTCCGGAGCGCAAGGCGCCGTTGCCGCTCTTGGCGTCCTTGCGCGCGCTTTACGGCCTCACGCCGGCGGAGGCCGCCGTGGCCGGGCGCATCGGGCAGGCCGAGGGCGTCGAGGCCGCAGCGGCGGCCATGGGCGTTACGCCCGCCACGCTGCGTTGGCACCTGCAGCGCGTCTTCGAGAAGACGGGCACCACCCGCCAGGCCGAGCTGGTCCGCCTCGTCGGGCGCTTGGACGTTGTAAGAGGCACGGACGACGCCTGACC
>CAXTTB010000040.1:0-2114 GCA_964246905.1 uncultured Acetobacteraceae bacterium
GGTGGACGACCCGTTCGAGTTCGGCCGCATCGCCGCGACCAACGCGCTGTCCGACATCTATGCCATGGGCGGCACGCCGATCCTGGCGCTGGCGCTGCTGGGGATGCCGCTGGGCAAGATCGGCACCGATCAGGTTCAGCAGATCCTGGCGGGCGGCGCCGCGGTGTGCCGGGCGGCGGGCATCCCGGTCGCGGGCGGGCACTCCATCGACAGCGCCGAGCCGATCTACGGGCTGGTGGCACTCGGCACCGTGCATCCCGGGCGGGTGCGGCGCAACAGCGGGGCAAAGGAGGGCGACGCGCTGGTGCTGACCAAGGGCCTGGGCGTCGGCGTGTTCAGCGCCGCGCTGAAGCAAGGGCGGCTGCCGGAGGACGGCTACCGCGCCATGATCGCGTCCACGACGCAGTTGAACGCCGTGGGGCGGGAGGTGGCGGCGCTGGACGGGGTGCACGCGATGACGGACGTGACCGGGTTCGGGCTGCTGGGCCACCTGCTGGAGATGTGCCGCGGCGCCGGGCTGGCGGCGCGGCTGCGCGTGGCGGATGTGCCGGTGCTGGCGGGGGCGACAGAGTTGGCGCAGGCAGGCTTGGCCACCGGGGCGGCGGCCCGCAACTGGGCCAGCTACGGCGCGGAGGTAGCCCTGCCGGACGGAATGCCGGACTGGCGGCGCGGGCTGCTGTGCGACCCGCAGACCAGCGGCGGCCTGCTGATCGCCGCGGCGCCGGAGGCGGTGGACGCCGTGCTTGGTCACGTGCGCGCGGCCGGGTTCGCCCAGGCGGCGGCCGTGGGCACGATGGAGGCGGGCGGGGGCGTTGCAATCATCGAATGAGCATTTGGCCCGGCGCCGGCGAAATCCAGGGTGGCGGGCGGTCCCCGGCCATGCCAGTTTGAGGGGATGGAGGCGATTGGGGTCTGGTGGCCTCCCTGGTCTTCAAAACCAGCGGCCCGCCGAAAGCGGGCGGTGGGTTCGATTCCCATCCGCCTCCGCCAAGCGGCCTACGTGCCGTCCGCCGTCCGCCGCCGCGCGTCCGCGAGGCAGAACAGGAGCGCCGACGCGAGCAAGGCGACCGGCACGGCCATCGCGGCCGGCTCCGACGCCACGGTGAGGACCGCGCCCATGACGGCACCGGCCGCGAAGGCGGCGCAGATCACCGCGAACACCCGGGCCTTCCGGTGCGCTTCGGCGTCGCGGCCCGGGAACACGCCGGCATAGAACGCCTCGACGCCCGTGCGCAGGTTCCCCGTGGTAACGACGGAGGTGTAGGACCATGGCCCGACGCGCTCGAAGCTCGAGTTCTGCAGCGCCGCGGCGAAGGCGATGCTGAAGACGACCGGCAGGTCCGGGACATTGCGGGGCAGGAGGCCGATGACGGCGAGGATCACGATCTCGGCGCACAGGCTGAGCACGGCGGGGCTGCCGCCGGGCCAGGGCGCCGGCAGCGTTTCCAGCCAGCGTGCGGCGAAGATCCCGGCGAAGAAGGCCACGACGGGCGGGATGTGGCGAAGCGCCTGCGGCCAGTCTCCCTGGGCGGCCGACACGGCGCACAGGATGATGTTGCCGGTCTGCGCGTTGGTGAACACGTGCCCATGGGCGACGTAGGCGAACGAGTCGAGGAACCCGCCGGCCGCGCTCAGCAGCGCGGGCATACGCAGGTCCCTCGTCAGGCCGGGCATCAGGCCAGGTCCCCTGGGGCTTCGGCCTGCGCGAGCGACCAAAGGCTCTCGACGGCGGGGCTTTGCCGGGCCGTGGGCCGGATCAGGCAGACGGCGATGTCGATCCCCATCTCCGGCCCGCCCGCCTGGACGAGCACGCCCGCGTCCAGGTGCGGCTGCACCAGGCTGAGCGGCGTCCAGGCGAGGCCCCGGCCGCTGCGCGCCAGGCTGGCCAGGGTCAGGGTCGCATGGGAATGGAAGGCCGGGTCGAGCCGCCCGTGCAGCCGGTCCAGCACCCCGGAGCGGCGCAGGATGCGGCCCAGCCCGGACTCCTCGCGGTAAACCAGGAACGGCGTGGCCTGCCCGGCCTCCATCGGCAGCGGATGCCGCGGATGCCCCTCGCCGTCCGGCGCGCTCACGGGAACCAGGCGGTCCCGCGCCAGCGGCACGCGGGCGAAGGC
>CAXTTB010000040.1:2124-14090 GCA_964246905.1 uncultured Acetobacteraceae bacterium
CCCCTGCCCGTCCGGGGCGCTCACGGGAACCGTCCCGCGCCAGCGACACGCGGG
The DNA here is from genome assembly GCA_964246905.1 of uncultured Acetobacteraceae bacterium. Taxonomy (GTDB): domain Bacteria; phylum Pseudomonadota; class Alphaproteobacteria; order Acetobacterales; family Acetobacteraceae; genus CAHJXG01. Next base: position 2,179 of record CAXTTB010000040.1, read on the forward strand.
CGAAGGCGCGTGCGTCCAGCTCGGCAGGCGCCGCATCGTGGTGGTGGCAGAGCAGCAGCCGGGCGTCGCCCCGGCGCATCAGGCGCTCGCAGGCCAGCATGTTGTCCACCTGGAGCTGGAAGGCGACATCCCGCCCGAGCCTGGGTTCGATGGAGGCCAGCCATCCGCCGAAAAAGGTGAAGCCCAGCATGTGCGTGCAGGCCAGGCGGACGCCGCACACCGCCGCGCGCCCGGCGTCCTGCGCCTGCCCGCGCCCTTCCTGCAGGCGGCGCAGCATCTCCTCGGCCGCGGGCCGGAACGCGACGCCGGCCGCGGTGAGGCCGATGCGGTGGCTGGAGCGGTCCACCAGCTCGGCACCCACCCAGCGTTCCAACGCGCGGATGCGCCGGCTGAACGCCGGCTGGGTGACGTGCCGGCGCTCCGCCGCGCGCACGAAGCCGCTGCACTCGGCCAGTGCCAGGAAGTCCTCGATCCACGCCAACTCCATGCCGTTCCTGCATGATTGGTTCACCGCCCGGCATCGAACCACGGAAGGGCCGTGCGCGATAGGCCGTTAAGATGTCGTGAACAGAGGATCGTGGACATGAGTGACGCGGGCGTGAGGATCTACGACGTGGCGGTTTTGCCCGGCGACGGGATCGGCCGCGAGGTGATGCCGCCGGCGCTGGAGGTGCTCGAAGCGGTCGGCCGTCGGCATGGCTTCGGCTTCCGCTGGACGGAGCACGACTGGAGCTGCGACCGCTTCCAGAAGACCGGCGCCATGATGCCGGAGGACGCCATCGACCAGGTGCGCAGCAAGGAGGCCATCATGCTCGGCGCGGTGGGCGACCCCAGCGTGCCGGACCACGTCTCGCTCTGGGGGATGCTGATCCCGCTGCGGCGCGACCTCAAGCAGTACGCCTGCCTCCGCCCCGTGCGCCTGCTCAAGGGCGTCAAGTCGCCGCTGGCGGACCGCGCGCCGGGCGACATCGACTTCCTGGTGGTGCGCGAGAACGTGGAGGGCGAGTATTCCCGGGTCGGCGGGCACCTGTACGAGGGCACGGAGGACGAGGTGGTGGTGCAGGACAGCCTGTTCACCCGCCGGGGCGTGGACCGGATCATCACCTATGCCTTCGAGCAGGCGCGCAAGCGGCCCCGCAAGCACCTGACGACGGCCACCAAGTCCAACGGCATCTACATCTCCATGCCGTTCTGGGACAAGCGGTTCGCCGCCATCGCGGAGCACTACCCGGACGTGACCACGGACAAGTACCACATCGACATCCTGACCGCGCAGTTCGTGCAGCACCCGGACCGCTTCGACGTGGTGGTGGGGTCCAACCTGTTCGGCGACATCCTCACGGACCTCGGGCCGGCCATCGCCGGGTCGCTGGGGCTTGCGCCGTCGGCCAACCTCAACCCGGAGCGGGAATGCCCCTCCATGTTCGAGCCGGTGCACGGCTCCGCGCCGGACATCGTGGGCAAGGGCATCGCCAACCCGATCGCCACCGTGTGGGCGGGCGCGATGATGCTGGAGCACCTCGGCCATCCCGACGCGGCCGGCGAGGTCGTGGGCGCCATCGAGGCGGTGCTGGCCTCCAAGGACGCGCCCAAGACGCCCGATCTCGGCGGCAACGCCAAGACGAAGGACATCGCCGGGGCGCTGGTCCAGTCGCTGCCGCACTGACCGCCCCCATACTGGTTGCATAGGAGAAAGCCATGTCGTTTTCCATGCCACGGAGGCACGCCTTCCTCTGCGCCTGCGCCTGCATGGCGGCGGAGGGCGTGCGCACCGCGTCCGCCGCGCCGCCGCCGGGCTACACGGCGCCGACGCACCAGCCCGAACCCGGCCGCGCGCCCGCCATGCAGGCCCGCGTGGTGAGTGGGCAGGACGGCGGGCCACGGAGCTGGGCCGTCATCTTCCGCGACGGCGACGAGGTGATGTCGGGCCTGACGGACTGGATGAAGCGCGAGCGGATCGCCGGCGCCCACCTCACCGCCATCGGCGCCTTCTCCTCGGCGCTGTTCGGCTGGTTCGACAAGGAGCAGAAGGCCTACCGCGACATCCCGGTCCGCGAGCAGACCGAGTGCGTCGGCCTGATCGGCGACATCGGCCTCGTGGACGGCAAGCCGGCGTTGCACGTGCACGGCTCGGTGGCCGGCGCAGACGGGATCGTGAAGGGCGGCCATCTCCTCGCCGCCGTGGCGTCGCCTACCTTGGAGGTGTTCGTGACCGAGACCGCCATGGCGCTGCACAAGCGCGAGGACCCGGCGACCACGCTTGAGCTGTTCGACCTTTCCTCATGACAACCTTTGGCGGAGACGTCCGTGCTTCGATTTTCTAAGTCTCTCGCGCTTGCCCTGCCGCTTGCGGCAGGCTTAACAGGCGTGGCGGCGGCGCAGTCCCCATCCCCGCAGCCGCTCCCGTACTGGCACGTCTGGGTGGACGGCGCGGGACAGACCCATCAGACCCGGTGCGAGTTCAAGGACCTCAGCACGCTCTCCCTGGGCAAGGACGTGGCGCCCGTGTTCGGCGACACGCTGCCTGACGCCCCGGCCCATGTCGTGATCGCACAGTTCCCGAAGGGGTGGGTCGGGCAATGGCACCCGAACCCCAAGTCGCAATGGATCGTGCCGCTGTCGGGCCGTTGGTTTGTCGAGACGATGGATGGGCACCGCGTGGAGATGGGGCCTGGCGACGCCTCCTTTGGGGAGGACCAGGCCTCGACGCCGGACGCCGCCGGCCATGTCGGCCACCTGTCGGGGACGCTCGGCGACGCGCCGATCACGCTGATGTTCGTCCAGTTGGACAGCAAGCCGGCGCGGGACGATGAATGCCGGGTCAAGTAGGCGTGGCGGCATTTGGCGGCGCGGACCCCGGCAAGCGCAGGCGGGCGGCATGGCTCGGGGCGGCGCTTCTCGCGATGCCCGGCGCAGCACTGGCTGCTCCGGAACTGTCCTACACTCCACAGGCGGAGGACACTCCCGCCACGGTCCGGCTGGGCGGCCTCACGGCGCTGTACGATCCGCAGGAGCCGGACCTTCCCGTCACGCTCCGCCTCGGCAGCGGGGTCGAGTTCAAGCCCTACTACCTCACCGACCTCGACCAGGCCGGCTTCACCGAGAGCGCGCCGGGCGGACAGTCGGCCGGGCACAACCTGCGGCGGCAGCAGCAGGGCGGCGAGCTGTATCTCGGCGGGCAGGTCAACGTGGGCTTCGTCTGGGAGTTCGGCGGCTCGCCGGGCACCCGGGCGCGGCTGCTGGAGGGACAGGTGAGCTATATCGGGCTGAAGCCGGTCACGGCGACGGTGGGCGTGCTCAAGCCGCAGTTCTCGATGGAGAACATCGAGAACGGCGCCGACATCTTCCTGATGGAGCGCGCCTCCATCGTCAACGTGACCCGCAACCTGGCGTCGTCGTCGGGCCGGGAGGCCGCGCAGCTCCTGGGATCGGGGCCGCGCTGGCTGGCGGCCGCGGCGCTGACCGCCGGCATCACGGGCATCAGCAACAATAGCGGGCAGCGGGCGGTCATCGGCCGCGTGCTCGGCCTGCCGGTGCAGACGGACGGCCTCACCGTGGAGGTCGGCGCCTCCGGGCAGTATGTCTGGCGGCCGGCGAACACGACCGGCGCCGGGTCCAGCGTCAACCTGTCGAACACGGTCGAGCTTGCCATCAACGCCGTGCCGCCCTCGGTCTCGACCGGGACGCTGCTGGCCCGCAGCGCCACCGTGGCCGGTCCGGAAGCGTCGGTCGCCTGGCGCAGCCTGCTGGTGCAGGGGGAGTACTACGGGATCAACGTTGCCCGCGCCGCCGGAGGGCCGGACCTGCGCTTCGACGGCTGGTACGTGCAGGCGGCCTGGACGCTGCTGGGCGCGCAGCGGCGCTGGGCGAGCGAGGTCGGCGTCTGGAAGCCGACCGTGCCGCGCGGCGGCTTCAGCCCCCGCGACGGACGGTGGGGCACGCTCGAGGCGGTGGGACGCTTCTCCACGATCAACCTGGACGCCGGCGACGTGCACGGCGGCAAGCAGGACGTATGGACCGTGGGGGCGAGCTACTGGCCCGTGCTGCCGCTGCGGCTGGTGGCCGAGTACCTCCACACGGACGTGACCGGCGGCCCCTCGCCGCGCACCGTGAACGCGGTCGCGGGCAGGTTCCAAGTGCAGTTCTGAGCGTCACCCCGGCACGCCGGCCACCATCGAGAAGGAGATGACCCCCATGGACCACCCGCCTTTTGAACCCGCGCAAGCGCCAGCCGCGGACCACGGCCGCGCCGGCGTGAACCGCCGCGCGCTGCTCGGCACGGGCCTGGCCGCGACAACCATCCTGGCTTCGGGAGCAACCGCCATGGCGCAATCCGCTGAACCCAACCCAGGCTTCCCAGGCCACGCCGCCAACGACCCGCTCCCCGAGGCGGCCGTCGCGACCGCCGCGCTGCTGTTCCCCGGCTTCAAGCAGCGCTTCATCCAGACGGAGGGCGTCGAGGTCCAGGGCAAGAAGGCGAGCGGGGCCACGATCAACACGCTGGTCGGCGGCAAGGGGCCGCCGCTCCTGCTGATCCACGGCCACCCGGAAACCCACGTCACCTGGCACAAGGTGGCAGCGCGGCTCGCCGAGCGGTTCACCGTGGTGCTGACGGACCTGCGGGGCTACGGGGATTCCAGCAAGCCCGGCGGCGGCCCCGACCATATCGACTACTCGAAGCGCGCCATGGGGGCCGACCAGGTCCAGGTGATGCACGCCCTCGGCTTCGACCGCTTCCAGGCCGTCGGCCACGACCGCGGCGGGCGGGTGCTGCATTTCATGATGATGGACCACCCGGACGCCGTGACCCGGGGCGCCGTGCTCGACGTGGCGCCGACCGACCTCATGTACGCCCAGACCAATAAGACCTTCGCGACGAAGTACTTCTGGTGGTTCTTCCAGATCCAGCCGGAGCCGGTCCCGGAGCGCTTCATCGGCGCCATGCCGGACTTCTACCTGAGCGACCACCTGGACGTGCAGAACAAGACGCCCGGCGCCGTGACGCCCGTGGCCTTCGCCGCATACCTGCGCTGCTACAGCGAGCCTGCCGCGATCCACGCCGTCTGCGAGGACTACCGCGCGGCGGCCGGGATCGACAGCCAGCTCCTGGAAGCCGACCGCCAGGCCGGGAAGAAGCTGGCGCAGCCGCTCCTGGCGCTCTGGGGCGCGAAGGGCACCGTGGGCGAGCTGTTCGACGTGGTGGGGATGTGGAAGCAGGAGGCGGCCAACGTGTCGGGCCAGGGGCTGCCGTGCGGCCACCTGATCCCGGAGGAGGACCCGGACGGCCTGCTCGGCGCGCTCGATCCCTTCCTCGCCACGGCGTGACCCAGGGAGGTTTTGCCGGCCGGGCGTGCAACCCGGCCGGGGCAACCGCCCCAGCCGCAACGCTCCCATTTGCGTGCCATTGCATGAGGAGGCCACGCGGAAGGGCATCGCCGCGGGGTCCCGCATAGGCAAGGTGAAACTGCATGGTACCAACGGCCTTTTGCCCTGGCTTTTCCCGTCATTGCGAGCCGCCCTGGCGGCGCGGCAATCCAGGACTGCAAGGACCCTGCTGGCGGCCCTGGATCGCCGCGTCGCTGCGCTCCTCGCAATGACGGAAAGGGATTAATGCAAGGGACTGCTGGTATGAGGTGCTGTTAGCGGCCAAGTGACCGCGGGCGGCGTGCTCCTTACGCCGGCACCCAGCTTCCATGGAAGCCGAACGGCACCCGCCGCGGCAGAGCCACCTCGGCGACCGGCTCCAGCGCCTCCGCATCGAGCACCAGAAGCGCGCTGCTGCCGGGTCCCGGACGCCAGACCAGCGTGAGCAGCCAGCCCTGGCCTTCCGGGGCGTCGGGCGAGGCCGGCACGAACACGGCTTCCGAGGCGCGCTCGCCCTCCCCCAGCGCGAACACCTGCCGGGTGCGGCGCTCCACGTCGTGCCGCACCACCAAGTCGCCGGCGTCGGGCGCCGGGCAGATCCGGAAGCCGACCCGGTAGGGCAGCCCGGCCCGCCGCTCGTCGAGGCGCGGGAACTCGCCCGGCAGATCGTCCAGCACCTCGCGCCGCACCGGGCCGCGCCCCGCCGCATCGACCCGCCACCGTGCGAGGCGCGAGCGCCCGGCGTCCGGGTCGGGCGGGCTGCCGTCGGCATGGGGGAACATCGGCGCGGCGTCGTATTCCACCACGTCGATGACGATATCGCCGTCCGCGTCGAACGCGTTCATCACGTGGAAGGCGAAGCACGGCCCGATCTCCACCCAGGCGAGGCTGGCGGTGCCCTGGTCGCGCCGCATCACGCCGAGGACGCCACGCTTCGCCGGGTCCCATGCGAAGGCCGGGCGCCCGGACTGGGCGCGGTCCAGGTCGCCGGTGAGCGGCAGCACGGGGAACACGACATGCGCCGCGGACACTGCGAAGTCATGGACCATGCTGCAGTACGGCGTCTCGAACACCTCCCGCACCGAGACGCGCCCGTCCGCCTCGATGGTGCCCCAGGACATGCCGGGGCTGAGCGGGCCGGTGGCGGAGTAGCTGAAGAAGACGAGCTGCCCGGTCGCGGGATCGCGCTTGGGATGCGCGGTGAAGCGCCCGGACAGCGCGCCGCCGAAATCGTCGTAGCCCAACGTTGCAAGGGTGCGCGGGTCGAGCCGGGTCGGCAGGTGCGCCTCCTCCAGCGCCAGCAGCTTCCCGGCGTGGGGGAGCACGTGCGTGTTCGCGACCCCGGTGTCGAGCGTGGCCGCCGCCTCCGTCAGCGGCTGGCCGAAGCCGGTGAACAGCGGACGCCCGGCCTCGGCCTCCGCGACGAAGCGGGGCGTCCGCACCCATCGGTTGCGGTAGCTTGCCCGCCCGGCGCCGAGCGTCACGGCGTGCACCATCCCGTCGCCGGTGAACCAGTGGTACGGCTCGACGGGCGGGAAATGCGGGTTCGAGCCGTTGCGGAACAGGGTCCCGCGCAGCTCCTCCGGCAGCCGGCCCGACACTGGGCAGTCGTCCACGTCCTGCTCGTCATCCACAGGCGCGTAGTTGCCGGACAGGAAGGGGGATGCGGACACGACGGGCCTCGTCTGCTGCGGCGGCCCCGGACATGGCGGCGTGGCTTGGCGACGGCAAGGGCGGTTGCGCGCCTCCTACCAGCAGGTGTAGCCGGCGTCGGCCACGACGATGCTGCCGGTCATCAGGGAGGAAGCGTCGGAGGCCAGGAACAGCACGACCGAGGCGACCTCGTCCGTGCGGCCCACGCGCCCCATCGGCGTGGCATCGAGCCAGGCCTGCTTCAGCCGCTCGTCCTGCATCCCGTAGCGGGTCATCGGCGTGTCGATGTAGGTCGGCGCCACCGCGTTCACCCGGACGCCGCGCATGGCCCACTCCGCGGCGAGCGACTTGGTGAGCTGGTGCACCGCCGCCTTGGAGGCGTTGTAGGACGCCTGCTCCTGCGGGCGGTTGACCACCAGGCCGGACATGGAGCCGATGTTGACGACGGCGCCGCGGCCCCGCTCCAGCATGGCGCGCCCGAAGGCCTGGCAGGACCAGAACACGCCGTTGAGGTTGATGTCGATCACCTGCCGCCACTGCGCCGGCGTCGCGGCCTCCGCCGCGACCCCGCTGATGGCGATGCCGGCGCAGCAGACCAGGATCTCGGCCGGCCCCACCTCCTGCTCGACCCATGCCGCCGCGGCCTCCATCGCCGTCTGGTCGGTGACGTCCAGCAGGCGCCAGGACACGTCCACGCCCTGCGCCGAGAGCGCCGCCGCGCCGTCCCGGGCGGCCGCCTCGTCGCGCTCCAGCAGGACGATGCGCGCGCCCGCCTCCGCCAGCGCCTCCGCGCAGGCGAGGCCGATGCCCCGCCCCCCGCCGGTCACGACCGCCACGCGGCCCTTGAGGTCGTACTTGCCGAGATAGTTCGTCGCCATGGGCCTTCCCGCCATCAGGACGTGCGGGCCGTCGCCGCGTACCCCGCCTCCACCCAAGTCCACGAGGTTTAGCTGTTATTGTATGCGTGCTACAAAAACCGCGCCCCCCCCGCCTAGGTGTCGGACCAGGCCGGGTTGGGCTGAATTTCGTCCCCGAACCGCACGAGGCGCCCGGCGGCGGCGGCCAGGTCGGGATACAGCCCGATGCCGGTGCCGGCCAGCATGGCGCAGCCGAGCACGCCGCACTCCTCCGTGTCGGTCACGAGGATCGGGCAGCCATAGACGCTCGCCTTGATCTCCAGCCACAGCCGGGTCTTTGCCCCGCCGCCGGCCGCGATCATCCGGTCCAGCCGGGTGCCGGCCGCCTCCATGATCCGCAGGTTGCGCGCAGCGGCGAAGGCGACGCCCTCCATCACCGCGCGGTGCAGGTGCCCGGCGCCGTGCCCGCTGGTCAGGCCGATGAACTGCGCCCGGGCGTTGGTGCGCGGGCCAAGCCGCTCGCCGTTCAGGTACGGCAGGAACAGCAGCATCCCGGCCCCCGCCGGCGCCGACCCGGCCAGCGACACGATGCGGTCGTAGTCATAGCTCTTCTCGTGGAACGCCCGCCTGGCCCAGCGCATGGCGTCCCCGCCCGCGTCGAGGATGGTGAAGGCCGACCAGTTCGGCAGCGCGCCGCGCACGTTGCTGACGATGGGGTCGAGCACCGGCGCCTCCGTGCACAGCGTCAGCAGCGTCGAGGTTCCGGTCACGTCGGACGCGAGGCCCGGCGCGATCACCCCCGAGCCGAGCAGGGCGGCCGGGTAGTCGCTGATGCCGACCACGACCGGGATGCCGGCCTCAAGCCCGGTCTCCGCGGCGGCGGCGGCGGACACCGGGGCCAGCACCTCGAACGGCTCGCGGATCGGCGGCAGCAGGCGGAGGTCGATGCCGAGCCGCCGGGCCAGCGCCTCGCTCCATTGCCCGGACGCCACGTCGAACAAGTAGGTGCAGGACGCTTCCGGCGCGTCGGTGGCGACGGCGCCGGTCAGGCGGAAGTTGATCCAGTCCTTGGGGCTGAGCACCAGCCGCGTGCGCGCGTACTCCTGCGCCCGGTGCGCCTGCAGCCATTGCAGCTTGAACCCCCACCAGGCGACGGAGGGCGGGTTGCCCGCGACCGGCAGCAGGTCCCGCCACGGCTGTTCGGCCATGAAGCGGTCCAGCTCGGCGCGGTTGCGCTTGTCGTTCCACAGCGGCACCGCGTCCACCGCCGGGCGCCCGTCGCCGTTCACCAGCACGGTCGCGTGCATCTGCCCGCAGGCGCCGATGGCGGCGACGCGCCCGGCCCCGCCCGGCACGGCGGGCTGGCCGCCCGCGGTCAGCAGCGCCGCCCGGACGCTGCCGTTGCCGACGTCGATGGCGAGCAGCAGGTCGCGCGCCATCGCCGCGCTCAGGCCCGCCGCGGCCAGAAGGAGGATTGCAGCAGCACGGCCACCAGGATGATGACGCCTTTCACCACCTCCTGGTGGTAGCCCGGCACGTTCAGCAGGTTCATGATGTTGCCGATCACCCCCAAGGTCAGCACGCCGATCAGCGTGTTGAGCGCCGTACCCCGCCCGCCCATCAGGCTCGCGCCGCCGATCACCACGGCGGCGATCACGTCGAGTTCCAGGCCGATGCCCACCACGGGCGAGCCGACGCCGGAGCGCGACGTGATGACGACCCCGCCCAGCGCCGCCAGGATGCCGGACACGACATAGACCGAGAACACCCGCGGCTTGACCCGCACGCCGGACAGCCGCACCGCCTCCCCGTTGGAGCCGATGGCGACGACCAGCCGCCCATACGCCGTGAAGCGCAGCACGAAGGCCATCACGGCCACCACCAGCAGCATCAGCAGCACCGGCAACGGGATGCCGAGCAGCGCGCCCCGGTTGAAGCCGCCGCTGAGCCAGGCGCCGTTGTCCTCCAGGAAGATCGGCCGGCCCTTGGACACGATCAGCGCCGTGCCGCGGGCGATGGTCATGACCGCGAGCGTCACCACGAAGGACGGCATCCCGCGCACCGCCACGAAGTACCCGGCGATGGCCCCAAGCGCCCCGCCGGCCAGGAGGCTGAGCGGGACGGCCATCCACAGCGGCATCGAGGTGAGCAGCGACGCGCACAGGATGCTGCCCAGCGCCGCGACCGACCCCACCGACAGGTCGATGCCGCCGGTCAGGATCACCAGCAGCATCCCCATGCTGATGATGCCGGTGCTGGCGACCTGGCGCAGCACGTTCTCGATGTTGCGCTGGCCGAAGAAGCTGTCGGAGATGGCGCTCGCGGCCAGCACCAGCACGACGAAGATCGCCACCGTGCTGTAGGTGGCGGCGAGCGCCTTGACGTCGCGCCGGACCCGTGGCGCCGTGCCCGGGGCTTCGACCGCTTGAACCGTGTCCATGTCAGGCCGTCTCCATTGCAGCGTTCTTCTCACGGCCGACATGCGCGGCGCTGCGGAGCGCCAACTGCATGATGCGCGCCTCCGAGAACTCCTCCCGCGCCAGGCCACCGCTGATCCGCCCGCCGCTCATCACGAGGATGCGGTCGGACGCGCCGATCACCTCCAGCATGTCGGACGAGATCACGATGACCCCAAGGCCCGCGGCGGCGAGCGTCTCGATCAACAGGTAGATCTCGGAGCGCGCGCCCACGTCCACCCCGCGGGTCGGCTCGTCGAGGATCACCACCTTGCAGCCGGCGTCGAGCCACTTGGCCAGCACCACCTTCTGCTGGTTGCCGCCCGAAAGGCTGCTGACCGGCAGGTCGAGGTTGCGCGCGCGGATGGTGGTGCGCCGGGCCACGTCGTCCACCGAGGCGCGCTCCGCCCGGCGCCGGACCACGCCGAGCGCGTTGGTGAACCGCTGCAGGCAGGTGAGCGTCACGTTCTGGCGGATCGGCATGGCCAGCACCAGGCCCTGCCCCTTGCGGTCCTCCGGCACCAGGCCGACGCCGGCGGCCACGCCCTGCCGCGGCGAGCGGATCGTCACCCGGCGGCCGTCCATGCTGATATGGCCCGCCTCCGCCCGGTCGGCGCCGAAGATGGCGCGGGCCAGCTCCGTCCGTCCGCTGCCGACCAACCCGGCGATGCCCAGCACCTCGCCGGCATGGAGCGAGAACGACACGTCACGCACCAGCCCGGACGCCGACAGCCCCTCGACCCGCAGCAGTTCACGCCCGCGCGTGCGCCCGACCTTGGGGAAGAGCTGCGTCGCCTCCCGCCCGACCATCAGCGAGATCAGCCGGTGCTCGTCCATCCCGGCCACGGGGTAGGTGCCGACGGTGCGCCCGTCCTTCAGCACCGTGATCTGGTTGGCGATGCGGAAGATCTCGTCCAGCCGGTGCGAGATGTAGATGACGCTGACGCCCCGGCGGGACAGCTCCTTCACCACCGCGAGCAGCCGCTCGACCTCCGGCGGCGCCAGCACCGCGGTCGGCTCGTCCAGGATCAGGATGCGGACCTGGCGCGACATCGCCTTGGCGATCTCGACCGCCTGCTGGAAGGCCAGCGGCAGGGTGCCCACGACGGCGCCCGGGTCGATGGCGAAGCCCAGCTCATCGAGCAGCTTGGCGGCGCGGGCGCGCAGCCGCCGGGCGCGGACCAGGCCCGGCAGCTCGCCGAGGAAGATGTTCTCCGCCACCGTCAGCTCGGGCGCGAGGGCGAGTTCCTGGTAGATGATGCCGATGCCGAGCGCGCGCGACGCATGGGGCGACGGGATCACCGCCGGCGCGCCGCCGATGCGGATCTCCCCGGTGGTCGCCTGGTGCGCCCCGGCCAGAATCTTCATGAGCGTGCTCTTGCCTGCGCCGTTCTCTCCGACCAGCGCGTGCACCTCCCCGGCCTTGACCGAGAAGGACACGTTGTCGAGCGCCCGGATGCCGCCGAACACCTTGGAGATCCCCGTCATCTCGACGCCGGCCCGGTCGGGGCCGGCGGCGCTGCCGTCCGGGGGGGGCGCGGGGCGGCTCGGGCGAGACCAGCGCGGCGGGGGTGGTGGTTTT
>CAXTTB010000041.1:0-14066 GCA_964246905.1 uncultured Acetobacteraceae bacterium
GCGCCCGGCCCAGCGCCCGGCGCGCGGGTCGGCGCCCGGCGCCGTCGGCCGCGTGCACGGGGCGCAGCCGAGGGAGCGGTAGCCCTGCGCCTCCAGCGGATGCCGGGGCAGGCCGTGCTCGGCCATGTAGCCGCGCAACTGCTCCGCGCTCCAGGACGCGAGCGCGTTGACCTTGACCCGGGCGCCCTCCTGCTCGATCAGCGGCAGCGTGCTGCGCGTCCCGCCCTGGAACCGCTTGCGCCCGGTAATCCAGGCGGGGAAGCCGGCCAGGGCCGCGTCCAGCGGCTCCACCTTGCGGTGCCAGCAGCACAGGTCGGGATCGCTCTGCCACAGGCTGCCCGCCGGGTCCGCGGCGGCGAGCGTGCCAGCGTCCGGCGTGACCGAGCGCACGTCCAGCAGGCCGAGCCGGTCCACCAGCGCGTCGCGGTGGCGCAGCGTCTCGGGGAACAGCTTGCCGGTTTGAAGGAAGATCACCGGCGCCGCGCGGTCGATCCGGGCCACCATGTGCAGCAGCACGGCACTTTCCGTCCCGAAGGAGGACACGAGTGCGATCCGGCCCGGGAACACCCGGCGCAGCAGGTCGCGCAGCACGTCCTGGGTGCCCCACCCTGCGTAGTCCGCCATCGCGGGCGCGGGCGGCATGAGCGTCCCGTCTGGCCGCGTCGCGGCGGCGATGGGTTGATTGATGGCTGCAAGTGTCATAGCCGCTGGTCCGCCCGTGTTTGCCGGGCTGTTGACCCGCTCCGAATCACGGCAATTGGAAGCAGCGTTTTGCATACTGCAAGTGACCGGCGTCACTTAAGTGGGAATCTGCTGGCCGGGTCCGCAAAGGCGAAGATTTGCCCTGTCCCTGGCAATTCCGCAACGAGGACGTTCTCCCCGCCGCGGCCGTGGGCAAGCCCTCCGATGTCATCGCACGGCGCCTTGACCGGCCCGCGCCCGCCTGGTTGGCCGGAACGCCGGGTGGAGGCCGCGTGGACGCCACGACAGGCCGCCGCAGACGGCTCCTGTTCGCATCCGTCAGGACCGCATTCAACCATGGACGAGTCAAGGATGCTCCCAACGATCCCCAAAGATCACACGATGGCTGCGCCAGGCATGGGGCCGTCGCCCCGCCGTCGCGCCATGGGGCGGGCCGCCGCGGGCCTTCTCGCCGTGGCGGGCGCCCTGGCATCCAACGCCCTGGCATCCGGCCCCGCCTTCGCCCAAGCCGGCGCAAGCCCGACCTCCCGGACCGCGCCGGGGCCGCGCGAGCGCATCCAGCCCGCGGCGCCCGAAAGCCGGCAGTCCACTCCCGGCGGCGAAACCGGCGTGAAGGCGAGCGAGGAGGCGGCCCAAGGGGTCTGGGACCGCGCCAACCTGTTCGGCAACTGGAACGGCGCCCGCAACCGCCTGGCCGACCGCGGCGTCACCTTCGGCCTCACGGAGACCAGCGAGGTGTTCGGCAATGCCACCGGCGGCGTGCGGCAGGGCGTGATCTACGAGGGGCTGACGCAGTTCGGCGTCGGCCTCGACGCGGAAAAGGCGTTCGGCCTGACGGGCGGCACGTTCAACGCCACGGGCTACCAGGTCCACGGACGCGGCCTCAGCCTGAACGACCTCGGCAACAACCTGAACACGGTCAGCGGCATCGAGGCGCTGCGCGGCACGCTGCTGTTCGAGCTGTGGTACGAGCAGGTGCTGCTGGACAAGATGCTCGCCGTCCGCGTGGGCCAGCTCGCGGCGGACCAGGAGTTCACGCTCAGCCAGTATGCCGGCCTGTTCCTGAACCACACCTTCGGCTGGAGCACATTCGCCAGCACCGACCTGCCGTCCGGCGGGCCGTCCTTCCCGCTCGCCACGCCCGGCGTGCGGGTGAAGTACATCCCCCGCGACGACCTCAGCCTGCTGGTGGGCGTGTTCAACAGCGACCCGGCCGGCCCGGGCACCGGCTTCCCGCAGGCGCGCGACCCGTCCGGCACCGCCTTCCGCCTGCGCGACGGCGTGTTCGCCATTGCGGAGGCCCAATATGGGCTGAACCAGGGGGACGGCGCCACGGGCCTGCCCGGCACCTACAAGCTCGGCGCCTACTACAACTCGCAGACCTTCGCCGACCAGCGCCGCAACGCCAGCGGCCCGACGCAGGTCAACCCAAGCGGCACCAACCTCGTCGGCGGGCGCAACCGGCGCGGCAACTTCAGCCTGTATGCCGTGGCGGACCAGCTCGTCTGGCGCAAGCCGGGCACCAAGGGGGACGGCGCCGGCATGTTCGTCCGCGTGATGGGCGCGCCGGGCGACCGCAACCTGGTCAACTTCTACGCCGACGCGGGCGTGACCTATAAGGGCTTGATCGCCGGGCGAGACAGCGACACGGCCGGCATCGCCGTCGCCTATGCCCGGATCAGCGACACGGCGAGCAAGTCCGACGCCGACATGGGCCGCGCGCTTGGCGGCTTCTACCCGACCCGCCGTAACGAGACGGTGCTGGAAGCGACCTACCAGGCCCAGCTTGCGCCCTGGTGGCAGGTCCAGCCCACGGCGCAGTACCTGTTCAACCTGAACGGCGGCGTGCCGAACCCGCAGAACCCGGCGAAGCGGCTGGGGGACGCGGCGGTGTTCGGGCTGCGCACCACCGTGACGTTCTGACGCGGCGTTGCCGCTAGGCTTTGGCCGGGAAACCGTGCATTTGTTCGACAGAGAAACCGTCCGCGCGCCGACCCACGGCGCCCCGGCGTGAAGGAGGGACCCATGCCGCCCATTCCGCTCAACCGGGCCAACCTGTCCCGGATTCAACCCCCGGTCGCGCTGCCCGGCTTCGACCCGGCCCGGGTGACGCCCGGCATCGTGCACCTGGGCCTCGGCAACTTCCACCGGGCGCATATGGCGCGCTACATGCACAACCTGATGGAGCGGCGCCCGGATGCGCTGGAATGGGGCATCGTGGGCGCCGGGCTGCTGCCGGGCGACCGGCGGATGCAGGAGAGCCTGGCGCCGCAGGACGGCCTGTACACGCTGCTGGAGCGCAGCTTCACGGAGGAGACGGTGACGGTGGTGGGATCGCTCGCCGCCGTGGTGTTCGCGGGCGAGGACAGCACGGCGCTGCTGGACGCCATCGACCGCCCGGAGATCCGCATCGTCAGCCTGACGGTGACGGAGAACGGCTATTGCCTGAACCGCGCCACCAAGCGGCTCGACCCCGGGCACAAGCTGATCCAGGCGGACCTCGCGCATCCGGAGCGTCCGTCGAGCGCCATCGGCATCGTGGTGGAGGCATACCGCCGGCGGCGGGACGGCGGCATGGCCCCGTTCACCGCGATGACCTGCGACAACATCCAGCACAACGGCGACGTGCTGCGCGACGCGGTGCTGGCGCTGGCCGGGCTGCGCGACCCGGCGCTCGCCGCCTGGATCGCCGAGCACGGCAGCTTCCCGAGCACCATGGTGGACCGCATCACCCCGGTGACGGCGGCGGCGGACACCGCGGCCCTGGCCGAGCGGCACGGCATCGAGGACCGCTGGCCGGTGTTCTCCGAGACCTTCACGCAGTGGGTGATCGAGGACCGCTTCCCCGCCGGGCGCCCGCCCTGGGAGGAGGTGGGGGCGCAGTTCGTGGAGGACGTGGCGCCCTACGAGTTCATGAAGCTGCGGCTCTTGAACGCGAGCCACCTTGCGGTGTCCGGCACCGGCCGGCTCGCGGGCTACGTCACCATCGACGAGGCGATGGCCGACCCGCGGGTCGCCGGGTTCATGCGGGCGCTGATGGACCGGGAAACCGGGCCGACGCTGCTGCCGGTGCCGGGCATCGACCTCGACGGCTACAAGGCGACGCTGATCGAGCGGTTCGCCAACCCGGCGATCAAGGACACGGTGGAGCGGGTGAACACCGACGCGCCGCTCAACGTCCTGGTGGACCCGATCCGCGACCGGCTGCGCGCGGGGCAGGGGGTCGAGCTGCTGGCCCTGGCGCTGGCCGCCTGGCTGCGCCGGGTGCGCGGGGAGGACGAGGCGGGCCAGCCCATCGACGTGCGCCACCCGCTCGCGGCGCTGCTGCGGGACAAGGCGATGGAGGGCGGGCCGGACCCGCGGCCATTGCTCGGCATCGGGCAGTTGTTCGGGGAGGTCGGCACGGACGCCCGGCTGGTCGAGCCGGTCGGGCGCTGGCTCGCGTCCCTGTATGAACGCGGCAGCCGGGACACGCTGGCGGAGGCGTCGCGCCGTCTCAATTTTTGACGGGCGCCAGGTTTTGCCGCATGAGTGTTGACGCCGCCGCTGGAAAGTGGAACGGTCATTCCAAGGATGCCCGCATCAGCGGCACCATGTAAGTCGATCTGGGAGACGTACCATCGCTCATCGCATCAAGGGCGGCCTGCGGGCCGCCATCGCCACCGGCACGCTGCTGTCCACGGCCCTGCTTGCCGGGACGGCGCACGCCGACTCCACCATCACCATCGCCACCGTGAACAACGGCGACATGGTGGTGATGCAGAAGCTTGCCTCGCAGTTCGAGCAGCAGCACCCCGACATCCACCTGCGCTGGGTTGTGCTTGAGGAGAACGTGCTGCGCCAGCGGGTCACGACGGACATCGCCACCAAGGCCGGGCAGTTCGACGTGATGACGGTCGGCAACTACGAGGTGCCGATCTGGGCGAAGCAGGGCTGGCTGGAGCCGATGGACAAGCTGCCGGCATCCTATGGCGTCGATGACCTGCTGAAGCCGGTGCGCGAGGGCCTGACCTACAACGGCAAGCTGTACGGCCTGCCGTTCTACGCCGAGAGCGCCATGACGTACTACCGCACCGACCTGTTCGAGAAGGCGGGCATCAAGATGCCGGCCGCGCCGACCTACGAGGACATCCGCGGCTTCGCCGACAAGATCACCGACAAGGCGAACCAGGTGTACGGCATCTGCCTGCGCGGCAAGCCGGGCTGGGGCGAGAACATGGCCTTCGTCACCGCACTGGTGAATGCCGAGGGCGGGCAATGGTTCAACGCCCAGTGGAAGCCGGAGATCGACACCCCGGCGTGGCGCAAGGCGATCACCTACTACGACGACATCCTGAAGGCGGACGGCCCGCCGGGGGCGACCTCCAACGGCTTCAACGAGAACCTGGCGCTGTTCGCCAGCGGCCATTGCGGCATGTGGATCGACGCGACGGTGGCGGGCGGCCTGTTGTATGACAAGAAGCAGTCCCAGGTGTCCGACAAGGTGGGCTTCGCGCCCATGCCGACCGGCGACTTCAAGGGCGCGCCGACCTGGCTGTGGAGCTGGAACCTGAGCATTCCGACCTCCTCCAAGCAGAAGGAGGCGGCGCGCACCTTCGTGACCTGGGCCACGTCCAAGGAGTACATCCAGCTCGTCGCCAAGGAGAACGGTTGGGTGTCGGCGCCGCCGGGCACGCGGCAGTCCACCTATGACAGCCCTGAGTACAAGCAGGCGGCGCCGTTCGCGGACTTCGTGGTCAAGGCGATCGACGTGGCCAACCCGACCGGGCAGACCAAGGCGCCGCGTCCGTACGAGGGCGCGCAGTTCGTGGCGATCCCCGAGTTCCAAGGCATCGGCACCCAGGTCGGCCAGACCATCGCGGGCACGCTGAGCGGGCAAAGCACCGTCGAGCAGGGGTTGAAGACCGCCCAGGCCGCGACGGAGCGGACGATCCGCCAAGCGGGCTACCCGAAGAAGTAGGAGCGCAGCATGTCGGCGACGGTCATCCCGGGAACAAGGACGGCGGCGGCGTCCGCCAAGGCGCCGCGCCGGACCGGATCATGGCTGGTGGTGCCGTCCGTGGCGGTGCTGCTGGCGTGGATGATCGTTCCGCTGGTGATGACGCTGTGGTTCTCCTTCCAGTACTACAACCTGGTCAGCCCGGACACGTCCGGGTTCGCCGGGCGGGACAACTACGAGTTCCTCGTCACCGACCCGGACTTCTGGGTGTCGCTCCGCAACACGATGACGCTGCTGCTGTCCGTCCTCGTCATCACCGTGGGATTGGGCACCCTGCTGGCCGTGCTGTTCGACCAGCCGTTCCCCGGGCAGAAGGTCGCCCGGGTGCTGGCGATCTCGCCGTTCTTCGTCATGCCGACCGTCAGCGCGCTGATCTGGAAGAACCTGCTGATGCACCCGATCTACGGCGTGCTCGGCGCCGTGGCGCTGGCGTTCGGGCTGCAGCCGGTGGATTGGTTCGCGTCCTACCCGCTCGCCTCCGTCATCGCCATCGTGTCCTGGGAATGGCTGCCGTTCGCGTTGCTGATCCTGCTGACCGCCGTGCAGTCGCTGGACCACGAGCAGCGGGAGGCGGCGCGGATGGACGGCGCCGGGGTGGTGGCGCAGTTCTTCTTCATCACCCTGCCGCACCTGTCCCGGGCGATCAGCGTCGTCATCATGATCGAGACGATCTTCCTGCTGACGGTGTTTGCCGAGATCCTCGTGACCACCTCCGGCGGACCCGGCAACGCCACGACCAACCTGGCCTTCCTGATCTACGCCCGCGCCCTGCTGCAATACGACGTGGGCGGCGCATCCGCCGGCGGCGTGGTGGCGATCATCCTCGCCAACGTCGTCGCCTTCTTCCTGGTGCGCAGCATCGCCCGGCGGCTGGAGGTCTAGCCGATGCGCGAGACCTTGGCCCAGCGCGTGCTCGCCACCGTCGCCGGGTGGGGCGTGGCGGTGCTGCTGTTCTTCCCGATCGCCTGGATGGTGCTGACCAGCTTCAAGAGCGAGGGCGACGCGATCACTCCGCGGCTCACCTTCTCGCCGACCTTGGCCTCCTACGCGGAGGTGCTGTCGCGGGCGGACTACCTCAGCTTCGCGCTGAACAGCGTCCTGGTGTCCGTGGGCGGGACGGTGCTGGCACTGCTGTTCGCCGTGCCGGCCGCCTACGCGATGGCGTTCCACCCAACGCAGCGCACCCGCGGCACGCTGCTGTGGATGCTGTCCACCAAGATGCTGCCGCCGGTCGGCGTGCTGGTGCCGATCTACATCCTGGCGCGGGACACGGGGCTGCTCGACACCCGCTCGGCGCTGGTCATCATCTACGCGCTGGCCAACCTGCCCATCGTGGTCTGGATGCTGTTCACCTTCTACAAGGAGGTGCCGAAGGACATCCTGGAGGCGGGCCGGATGGACGGGGCGCAGACGGCGAGCGAGGTCTGGTACCTATTGCTCCCCCTAACGCTGCCAGGCATCGCCTCCACCGGGCTGCTGTCGCTGATCCTGTGCTGGAACGAGGCGTTCTGGAGCCTGAACCTGACCACCTCCTCGGCGGCGCCGCTCACCGCATTCATCGCCTCCTTCTCTAGCCCCGAGGGGCTGTTCTTCGCCAAGTTATCCGCGGCCTCGACCATGGCGGTGGCGCCGATCCTGGTGTTCGGCTGGTTCAGCCAGCGCCAGCTCGTGCGCGGCCTCACCTTCGGCGCCGTGAAGTAGGAGTTTCCCCATGGCAACGCTGACCCTGCGCGACCTCCGCAAGAGCTACGGCCCGGCCGACGTGATCAAGGGCATCAACCTCGATGTCCTGGACCGCGAGTTCGTGGTGTTCGTCGGCCCGTCCGGCTGCGGCAAGTCCACCCTGCTGCGCATGATCGCGGGGCTGGAGGACATCACCTCCGGCGAGCTGCAGATCGACGGCAAGCGGGTCAACGACGTGGGGCCGGCCGACCGCGGCCTGGCGATGGTGTTCCAGTCCTACGCGCTGTACCCGCACATGACGGTGCGGCAGAACATGGGCTTCGCCCTGCGCCTGGCGCGCGTGCCGAAGGCCGAGCGCGACCGCAAGGTGGACGAGGCCGCGCGCATCCTGCAGCTCGGCCCCTATCTGGACCGGCGGCCCAAGGACCTGTCCGGCGGGCAGCGGCAGCGCGTCGCCATCGGCCGCTCCATCGTGCGGGAGCCGAAGGTGTTCCTGTTCGACGAGCCGCTGTCCAACCTCGACGCCGCGTTGCGCGGGCAGATGCGGATGGAGCTGCTGCGCCTGCACGAGGACCTGAACGCCACGATGATTTACGTCACGCACGACCAGGTCGAGGCGATGACCATGGCGGACAAGATCGTCGTGCTGCAGGCCGGTCTGGTCGAGCAGGTCGGCTCGCCGCTGGAGCTGTACCATCATCCCGCCAACCTGTTCGTCGCCGGGTTCATCGGCTCGCCGCGGATGAACCTGATGCCGGCACAGGTGGTCGAGGCCAGCGGGTCCGGCGTGACCGTGGCTTTGCCGTCTGGCGGCCAGGTGACGGTCCCGGCTTCGGGCGGCAGCGCGCGGGTAGGCGACACCGTCACCTTGGGCGTGCGTCCGGAGGGCCTGCGGGTCGATCCGTCCGGCCCGGTTGCGGGGGAGGTCACGCTGGTGGAGCGGCTCGGCGGCCTGACGCTGCTGCACATCACCGCGGCCGGCGGCCAGGCGCTGACGGTGCAGATCGAGGGCAGCGACTCCACACGGGCGCATGAGGCCGTGCGCCTGTCGATCAACACTGCCGCCTGCCACCTGTTCGACAACGGCGGCCTGGCCCTGGCGCGGCTGGAACGGCATCCTCTGGCCGCTTGAGGGTTTTCGGCCCGCACGGGTAGCCGGGCGTTGCCTTATGACGCCTGCTGCACGACGTGGAATGCGGTCCCGGTGTTGGCGGGCACGCCGCTCGGGTTGGTCCACGGGATCGTCCTGACCGCGGCGGCGCTGCCGGCCCATTGGTCCATCACCTGGATGCCGCGCTCGTCCTGGCCCAGGTAGATCGCCGCGTGGCTGCTGCCGTCCGTGGCGTTGGCGTAGTGGTTGGCGCCGTTGAACGTCGCGATAGGGGTGCCGGGCCGCAGGTCCGTGTTGCCCCGCACTGCCGGGCCGCATTTCCAGTTCCGCGTCGGGCCAATGCCCGGGTTGGCCGCCTGGACCAGGGCGACGCATTGGCCGGAGCCGGTGGAGCGCCCGAGGTAATGCGCGAACTCCGCCGCCATGAACCCTCCGGCGGTGCCGAGCCTTCCTGCCGTTCCGGTCGCCCGCGGCCCCGCCGCCCCGACGCCCGGCCCTGCCTGCTGGCCGGAGGGGCCCGGCATCCCGGCCAGCGACACGGCGGCGAGTGCGGCGAATGACCCGGTGGCGGCAGGCATCCGGGGGCCGCCGGGCAGCAAGCGCACCTGGGCCGGCGGGTTCCGCAAGATGAGACCGAGATTCTGGATCAAGCCTGCCCCCAAAGCTGCGTCCAGGCCGGAGGGTAGCGCAGATGGGTTGCGGAACCGTTAATCAGCTTGAATGCCAGTCAGCCCGGGGGGCGGACCTGGAACTGGCTCCATTCGCTCGCCGCATAGTGCCCGACGCTGCGGCCAACGGCATAAACGCGCCAGGCGTAGTGGCCCGGCACCCGGTCCAGCGTCGCAAGCGTCGCGCTCTCGTCCAGGTAGGCCGCGAACACCTCCCGCGGCTCGATGGGGTCGAGCGCCAGGAGCTGCACGAAGAACCGAACCGGGACCGGCTCGGCCGGGCTGGCCCAGACCAGCTCCACCCTGCCCGGGGTGCCCGCCAGAGCGGGAACCACCGCGCCGTTCGCCGGCGCGACCGGCTGCGCCGCTTCCAACGGGGGCGGCCCGCCCGCTGGGGATGGGTTGGACCGCTTGGCACGGCGGGACGCGGCCAGCCTTTCCGCGGCGGCTGGCAGGTCCGCGGCGGCGGCGCGGAACCATGCCTCCGCCTGCTCGGGGTTGCGCGGCACGCCGTCGCCCGCCGCGTAGAGCTGGCCCAGGTTGTATTGGGCACGACGGTTGCCGTGGGTCGCCGCCCGGCCATACCACAGCGCCGCTTCCGCCATGTTGCGCGACACGCCATCGCCGGTGTCGCTCATCGCGGCCACGTTGAACTCCGCGTCCGGAGAGCCGGTCTCCGCCGCACGCCGATACCAGCCGTAGGCGGCCACGGGATCGCGCGAGACGCCCTGGCCGAGGTCGTACAGGCTGCCCAGGCTCAGTTGCGCCGCCGGGTCGCCGTCTTCGGCCTGCGCCGTCCAAAGCAGGCGGGCAATGTCGTACTTACCCGCGTCATACGCACGCTGCGCCTCGCCGGAATCGGCCGGCGCGGGCGCCGCTCCCGTGGCGCACAACAGCAGCAGCGCCCGCAGGACCCGGGCGGACAGCGTCCTGACCGCCAACGCCCTCAATCCGGCCGCCAGCGCCTCAGCGCCAGGTGATCTCGACGCGCCGGTTCTGCGCTTCGGGCACGCCGCGCTGCGCGGGGACCGCCGGGTTCGTCTCGCCCTTGGCCAGGATCTGCGTGCGCTCGGCGGGGATGCCGCGCGCGATCATGCCGCGCACCACGGAGGTCGCCCGGCGCTGCGAGAGCAGCAGGTTCTCGACCGGCTGGCCCACCGCGTCGGTGCTCCCGGTCACGATCATGATGATGGGCCGCCCTTCCCGGTACAGCCGCGACGCCTGGTCCAGGATCGCCTCGTTGCGGGCGTCCAGCGCCGTCGTCCCGGTGCCGAACAGGAGGACGAGCTTGCCGGCCGGCTCCACGCCCGGCGTGGGTCCGCCGGGCACGGGCGCCGTCACGGGGGCGGTCGCCAAGGAGGGCCGCGGGTCCGCCGGCTGGGCCATCACGGCGCCGGCGGCACTGGCTGAGGCGAACACTCCGAACAGGCAGGCTTTGATCAACGCGCGCACGATGGACCCTTCTCAGGACGCGGCAGGCGCGTCTCGCAAACGAACTTGCCTCATGTGTGGGGGTGGCCGCGATTGATAAAGGAGCAGGGCGTCTTCCTGGCTAAGTTTTTACCCGCCGGAGAGGACGTCCAGGCCGATCACCACCGCCGCTGTCACCCCAGGCATCCTTGTCCACACGGGAGAGTGCAGCATCTATGCCCGCCTGCCGGCCTGGGGCTGCGGGCATTAGGCGGTCTGCCACATCCGCGGCGAAGCACGCCCGCATAAGGAGGGCTTCTGCGCGGTTCACGTCACCATATGCAAGGCTTCTGGTCGCTGCTGCGCTCCTGGCTGCGTCCGCGCCGCTGCGTTCCTCCGGTTAGGCTACCGGACTGCCTCGGCCTCTTCCAGTCCATGCACGACGCACGCCGATGCGGCAAAGACCTGCTCCGCGCCCTTGTTGCGGCCTCGAGAGCATGAACTCAGCCTGCCACCCCGAAACCCGCCAGGAGCCAGCCTGGTTCGCGCGCTGCCAGCGAGCGGTCGGCGCGCAGGCTCAGAGTGGCAGGAACAGGCTGCGTGTCACCTCGGCGTCGGTGAAGTTCCCGACATCGGCCATCACCTGCTCGGTTTCGGGCGAACCCAGCGCGGCATCGACCGCCGCCTTGTCGCGGAAACGATAGACCCCGAGCGACACCCAGCCATCCCCGGCGCCGGCCGGGAAGAAGGCTTCCGCGGCCACCAACCCGTACGGTCCCCAGCACGCCAGCGCGAGTGGCAGGTGTTTCTCGACATAGTAGGCACGGTCGAACCGCGTCGTTCCGTCGCCGAGGCACGCCACCAGCATCTTCACCATGCTATCCATCCCCTTTCCAGGCACCGCAACGGCATAGGTTGCCGATCGTCCACTCGCGGAGATCGTCGTCGGAGTGCGCGCGGCCCTCGGCGATGCAAGCGGCGCCGCTCAACGGGTCGGGCTGGCCGTGTGCGTCGCCAGCACCGCGTCGCTCGCGGAGTCCACCTCCTGCAAACGGACCTCGTAGCCCCACAGCGACGCGAGCTGGCGCAAAGTCGCCTCCGCGTCCTTCTTCGCCAGGAGCTGGCCCGGCACGGTGCGGTGCTCCAGCAGCAGCCGCCGGTCGCCGAACAGGTCCACATCGACCACCTGGATGTCCGCGTCGCCCAGCCCGGGGTCGTAGGACCGCGCCAGGCTGCGGCGGATCGAGCGGTAGCCCTCCTCGTCATGGATGGCATCGACCAGCAGCGTCGGCTCGGTCGTGTCGTCCATCAGCCGGAACATGCGGAAGTCGCGCATGACCTTGGGCGACAGGAACTGCAGGACGAAGCTCTCGTCGCGGTAGTTCGCCCAGGCGTGGCGGAGCGTGCCCAGCGCGTCGCCGTTGCCGGCCCAGTCCGGGAACCAGTCGCGGTCCTCCTTGCTGGGTTCGTCGCAGATGCGGGCGATGTCGGTCATCATGGCGTAGCCGAGCGCGTACGGGTTGAACCCCGGGCCGCCGGCCGGGTGGTCGAAGCCCGGCTGCATGATGACGTTGCTGGTGGAGTGCAGCACCTCCAGGAAGGCCGCGTCGTCGATCTGCCCGGTCTCGTGCAGCCGGGTCATGATGCGCTGGTGCACCCAGGTGGCGCAGCCCTCGTTCATCAGCTTGACCTGCGGCTGCGGGTAGAAGTACTGCGCGATCAGCCGCACGATGCGGATGATCTCCCGCTCCCAGGGCTGCAGGCGCGGCGAGGACTTCTCCAGGAAGTAGAGCAGGTTCTCCTCCGGCAGGCCGAGCCGGCGGCGCCGTTCCGACAGCTTGTCCACGCCCGGCGCCGGCTTGGTGCCGGGCACCGTGCGCCACAGGTCGTCGAACATGCGCTCGTCGTAGTCCTGGCGTTCCCGCTCGCGCTTCTGCTCGGTCTTGAGGTTCATCGGGCGGCTGCCGCCGTGGCGGTGCACGCCGTGGCGCGACAGGCTGTGCGCCGCATCCAGCACGCGCTCCACCGCGGCGGTGCCGTGGCGGTCCTCGCACCCGGCGACGTAGCTGCGGGCGAAGCCGAGGTAGTCGAGGATCGCCGACGCCTCCGTCCACTGCCGGAACAGGTGGTTGTTGCGGAAGAAGTGGTTGTGGCCGAACGCCGCATGGGCGATCACCAGCGCCTGCATCGTCGCGCTGTTCTCCTCCATCAGGTAGGAGATGCAGGGGTTGGAGTTGATCACCACCTCGTAGGCGAGGCTGGTGTAGCCGCGCCGGTAGCTGCTCTCGTGCTGCAGGAACCGCTTGCCGTAGGACCAGTGCCGGTAGGTCAGCGGCATCCCATGCGCGGTGTACACGTCGAGCATCTGCTCCGAGGTGATGACCTCGATGCGGTTGGCGTAAAGCTCAAGGCCTAGCTCGTCGAGGGCGATCCGCTCGATGGCGTCGTAGGACCGGCGCAGGGTTTCGAAGTTCCAGTCCGTGCCGGTGTAGAGCAGGGGAGAGTCCATCAGGCCGGCACCTTTCGCCCGAACAGTTCACGGAACACCGGGAAGATGTCCCGCCGCTCCGCCACCCGGCGCATCGCGAACTTCGGCGCCCGCTGCGCCAGGGGCGCGTAGCCGCGCCACAGGTCGGTCTCGCCCCGGATGATCGCCGCCGACATGGACACCTCGATGTAGGCGAAGTGCTGCACCACCGGCAGGATGTCGGCTTCCAGCATGGCCACCGCGCGCTGCGTGTCGCTGCCGGAGTTGTCGCCGTCCGACGCCTGCGCCGCGTAGATGTTCCAGGAGCCGGACGGGTAACGCTCACGCTGGATGCGGGTCAGCTCGGACAACGCCGTGGACACCACGGTGCCGCCGGTGCGCGGGTCGGTGAAGAAGACCTCCTCCGTCACCTCCTCCGCCACCTCGGTATGGCGGATGAACACCAGGTCCACGCGCTTGTAGCGGCGCTCCAGGAAGACGTGCAGCAGCAGGAAGAACCGCTTGGCCAGGTCTTTCATGCTCTCCGACATGGAGCCGGACACGTCCATCAGGCAGAACATCACCGCCCGCGTCGAGGGCTTCGGCGTCTGGGTGTAGCGGCGGTAGCGCATGTCGATGGGATCGACCCACGGCACGCGCGCCAGGCGGCGCAGGGCCACCTCCAGCTCGCCGCGCAGGGTGCGGAGGCGGTCGGCGTCCTCCCCGCTCGCTTCCAGGCGGGCGATCTCCGCCTCAAGCTCGCGCACCTCGGGCGGCTTCGGCCGGCGCAGGCCGATTCGCCGGGCCATCGACTGGCGCATGGAGCGGGACATATCGACCTGCGACGGCGTGCCATCGACGCTGATGCCGGCGCGCACCGGCGCCATCGTCTCGGTCGCGACCACCTGGCTCTTGACCAGGTCGGGCAGTTCCAGGTCCTCGAAGAACAGGTCGAGGAACTCGTCGCGGGTCAGCACGAAGCGGAAGCCGTCCTGCGCTTCCCCGCCGCCCTGGCCGGCGCCGTTG
>CAXTTB010000042.1:0-14053 GCA_964246905.1 uncultured Acetobacteraceae bacterium
GCGCTCCTTCAACCTGTCGGTCCTCATCACCGACGCCTTCATGGCCGCGGTGGAGGCGGATCTCGACTGGGAGCTGAGCTTCGGCGGGCGGGTGTTCCGCACGGTCAAGGCGCGGGCTTTGTGGGACCGCATCATGCGGGCGACCTTCGCCTACGCCGAACCCGGCGTGCTGTTCATCGACCGCATCAACGCCCGCAACAACCTCGCGTACTGCGAGACGATCCATTCCACCAACCCGTGCTCCGAGCAGCCGCTGCCGCCCTACGGCGCCTGCCTGCTGGGATCGGTGAACCTGAGCCGCCTGGTGCTCGACCCCTTCACCCCGGCGGCGCGGCTGGACGAGGCGGCGCTCGACGATCTGGTCGCGACCGCGGTGCGGATGCTGGACAACACGGTGGACGTGTCCGGCTTCCCGTTGCCGGAGCAGCGGCAGGAGGCCCATGCCAAGCGGCGGATCGGCCTGGGCGTCACGGGCCTGGCGGACGCGCTCATCATGTGCCGGGCGACCTATGGCTCCGACGAGGCGGTGGCGCTCGCGGACCGCTGGACCGCGCGGATCAACCGGGCGGCGTACCTCGCGTCCGCGGCGCTGGCGGCGGAGAAGGGGGCGTTCCCGCTGTATGACCGCGACGCTTATCTGGCCGGGGAGACGGTGCGGGGCCTGGACGCCGACGTGCGGGCGGCCATCGCCGAGCACGGCATCCGCAACGCCCTGCTGACCTCGATCGCGCCCACCGGGACCATCTCGCTGTGGGCCGACAACGTGTCGAGCGGGATCGAGCCGATCTTCGCGCTCGCCTACACGCGCCGGGTGAAGAACCCGGACGGCAGCCTGCGGGAGGAGGAGGTGTCGGACCACGCCGTGCGCCGCTACCGCACGCTGTTCGGGGAGGACGCGCCGCTGCCGGAGTATTTCGTGACCGCGCAGACGCTCGCGCCGCGCGACCACGTGCGGATGCAGGCGGCGGTGCAGCGCCATGTCGATAGCGCGATCTCCAAGACGGTGAACTGCCCGGAGGACATCGGCTTCGAGGCGTTCAAGGACATCTACCTCGACGCCTATGCCAGCGGGTGCAAGGGCTGCACGACCTACCGGCCCAACGCGATCACCGGGTCGGTGCTCGAGGTGACGCCGCCAGCATCGCAAACGGGGCAGGCGGCGCCGGTCCCCCCGGTCCAAGCCATGTCGCCGGAGCCGCTGCACCGGGAGGAGAAGCTGGCCGGCGCCACCTACAAGCTGCGCTGGGCGGACAGCGAGCACGCGCTGTACGTGACGATCAACGACACCCTGCAGGACGGGCACCGCCGCCCGTTCGAGATCTTCATCAACTCCAAGAACATGGACCACTACGCCTGGGTGGTCGCGCTGACCCGGATGATCAGCGCCGTGTTCCGCCGGGGCGGCGACGTGGCGTTCGTGGCGGACGAGCTGAAGGCGGCGTTCGACCCGCGCGGGGGCCAGTGGCAGAACGGGCGCTACGTGCCGTCCCTGATCGCGGCCATCGGAGGCATCCTGGAGCGGCACATGGCGGACACCGGGTTCATGCCCGCCGCGGCGGAGACGGCGCTGGTCCCGCCGTCCGTGTCCGCCACCGACCGCCCGCTCGGCCCGCTCTGCCCGAAATGCAGCCAGCCCGGCCTCGTGCGGGAGACCGGGTGCCTGAGCTGCCGCCATTGCGGCTGGTCGAAGTGCGAATGAAGGCGAGGGAGGTCAGGCGCGGAGTGCGGCGAGGAGGCCGATCTTGCCGTCCCACACGTCCAGGAGCATCGGCAGCCGGGCGACCCCCGTCTGCCGCAGCACCCGGCCGACCGGCGTCAGGCGGCGGGAGCGGCCCGGCCACGCGCCCTGGCCGATCTCGTGCCGGTAGGCCGTGCGGAACTGCCGCAGGAACACCACGCGCCCGTCCGGCCCGATGCGGCCCAACAGGGTGAACGCCGGCCCGGCCGAGGTGGCGAGCACGGCCACCGCCGCGAGGGCCATCACCGGCAGCGCCACCAGCAGCAGCGCCGCGCACCCGGCGCGGGCCGCCCAGCCCGGCGCTGCCCCGTCCGGCGGCGGGGAGGCGCGGTCTCGTCCGGTGGGCAGGGCTGGCCCGATGTGCATCGACATGCCTGAACCTCGAGTGGCGGCGATCCTCTGACGCGATCTAACATGATGGCGGGCGCGTGTTTCGCCTCTAAGTTGCGTAGGCGTCATGAAATGTCATGGATGCGCCATGGCCTCGCGCATTGACCCGCGCCCGGCCAATCGCGTTCATGCCGGCGCAACCATCGCCAGGAGCGACCGCATGGCCGTGCAACACGAAGCGAGCGTACCCCAGGCCGCGCGCCAGCAGACCCAGCAGGAGTATGGGCAGGTCGCCTCGCCGGGTGGGATCAGCTACCTGGAGGCCGGGCGTCCGGAGGCGCCGCCGCTGCTGTTCCTGCACGGGATCGGGGGCGCGGCGCGCATGTTCCGCGGGCAGCTCGACCACTTCGGCGCGGACCACCGTGCCATCGCCTGGGACATGCCGGGCTATGGCAACTCGGCCCCGCTGCCGCTCGTGACGATGGACGCGCTGGCGGCGGCGCTGGCGGGGTTCATCGAGGAGCTTGGCCTCCGCCGCGCGGTGCTGGTCGGCCACAGCCTCGGCGGCATGGTGGTGCAGCGCCTGCTGGCCCAGGCGCCCCATGCCGCCCGCGCCGTGGTGCTGGCGCAGACCAGCGCCGCCTTCGGCAGCCGCGACCCGGCCTGGCAGGCGGAGTTCCTGTCGGCGCGGCTCGGGCCGCTCGACGCCGGGCACGGCATGGCGTCGCTGGCGGAAGGGCTGGTGGCCGACATGGCTGGCCCGGGCGCCGACCCGGCGGGCCTGGCCCTGGCCCGCGACTGCCTGGCCCACACGCCGGACAGCACCTACCGCGACAGCGTGATGGCCATGCCGGGCTTCGACTGCCGGGACGCGCTGGCGCGGATCGCCGTGCCCGCCCTGGTGCTGGCCGGCACGCGGGACACGTCGGCGCCGGCGCGCGGCATGGAGCGCATGGCCGCCCGCATCCCCGGCGCGCAGTACGTCGCGCTGGAAGGGGCCGGGCACCTCGCCCATCTGGAGCAGCCGCGCGCGTTCAACGCGGCCTTGGGGCAGTTCCTGCGCGGGCTTCCGGATGACCCCGCCTTGCGCCGCTGATCATCTTATTTTTTCGTGTCCTCGTGTCTGGACCTCATTGTCTTTTGACTGTTGGTGCGCTTTGGTTCCTGAGTCGCTTGCTGTTGCCTCAGCCAAACTGGCTTTTCAGCAAGTTTCAGAAAAGCAGCATTGAGGAACGCCATGTCGGACATTCCCTCTCCGGTTCGCCCCACTAGAGGGCCGTTCATGTTTCCAACTTCCCCGCTCCCTTTCCGCCGGACTTGGTTGTTTGAAAACGCCGATTACAAGCCGGACTTCCTGGACGAAATCGGGCGTGAGTGGCCCCACATACAAGATGAACATATTAAAGAACTTATTGCCGCCGACGAACAGTTTTTGCGCTATCACCGTTTCCTTCTAAGAGAGCTTCGCTCGCACGGTCACTCTGATAAATACCCCAAGTCGGAACTGAGCCTTAGCCTTCGCGCTGGCATGGTGAGGACAGAAATCTTCTTCCTTGGCGGGATCGCTGAAGCGGCATTGCGCGCCCATGCCGTGATATCCGAAATCGTTAAACCAAATGACAAGGCAATGTTTGGCAAGCTTCTGGACCTATGGTGCAGGCATGGACTGTCGCACGTTGATCCAATCCTCCCGGAGTTGAACGAGCTTCGTGAGTCTAGGAACACAATTCATCTTCATGTAGCGCGCAAGCAAGCACAAGAAGGAGGAAATAGATTTTGGAAAATGATTGAGGCGAGAGAAACTGAAATTTCTCAATTGGGTAATAAGGTGCTTGGTTACCTCAAAGCATTTCGCAATCCCGGAGCTCTGCGCAACGGCGCCGGGCCACCTTGATTGGTTGCACGCACCATTAATGGAGGGGTTGTACGGCCCGCGCACTGCGAATTGATCTACCATCTCTGGCGAAGGTGGAGGGCGCACTAAGCGGGCTATGCGAGTCCGGGCGAATGGCTGTATGCCACAAGGAGCGGGAGACTCACCCCCGGCGAGCGGAGAGGCCGAATGAACATCCATGAGTATCAGGCGAAGGACCTGCTGCGCGGCTACGGCGTGGCGGTGCTGCCGGGCTTCGTCGCCTGGACGCCGGAGGAGGCCGCGCTGGCGACCGAGAAGCTGCCCGGCCCGGTCTATGTCGTGAAATCGCAGATCCACGCGGGCGGGCGCGGCGCCGGGCACTTCGCGCAGGACCCGGCGGGCAAGGGCGGCGTGCGCCTGGCCAAGTCCGCAGCCGAGGCGCTGGAGGCGGCAGGGGCGATGATCGGCCACACCCTCGTCACCAAGCAGACCGGCCCCGCCGGGCGCCGGGTCAGCCGGGTGTACGTGGAGGCCGGCTGCGACATCAAGCGCGAGCTTTACCTCTCGCTGCTGGTGGACCGGGAAACCTCGCGCGTCACCATCGTCGCCTCGACGGAGGGCGGCATGGAGATCGAGCAGGTGGCGGAAACGCAGCCGGAGAAGATCATGCGCGCGGCCGTCGATCCGGCCTCCGGCGTGTCCATGTTCCACGCCCGCAAGCTCGCCTTCGGCCTGGGCCTGGAGGGCAAGCAGGTCGCCTCCTTCATCAAGTTCGTGCTGGCGATGTACCGCGCCTTCGTCGAGCTGGACTGCGCCATCGTGGAGGTCAACCCGCTGGTGGTGACGGGCGGGGGCGACATCGTGGCGCTCGACGCCAAGGTCAGCTTCGACGACAACGCGCTGTACCGCCAGCCGGACCTGGAGAAGCTGCGGGACGAGGCGGAGGAGGACCCCAAGGAGCTGGAGGCCGCCAAGTACAGCCTGAACTACATCGCGCTCGACGGCACCATCGGCTGCATGGTCAACGGCGCGGGCCTGGCGATGGCGACCATGGACATCATCAAGCTGTATGGCGGCAGCCCCGCAAACTTCCTCGACGTGGGCGGCGGCGCTACCAAGGAGCGGGTGACGGCGGCGTTCAAGATCATCCTGTCCGACCCGCACGTGGAGGGCATCCTGGTCAACATCTTCGGCGGCATCATGCGCTGCGACGTGATCGCGGAGGGGGTGATCGCCGCCGCGCGGGAAGTGAGCCTCGGCGTGCCGCTGGTGGTGCGGCTGGAGGGCACCAACGTCGATCTCGGCAAGGAGATCCTGGCGAAGTCCGGGCTGCCCATCGTCAGCGCCGACAACCTGGCCGACGCCGCCGAGAAGGTGGTCCGCGCCGTGAAGGAGGCCGCATAATGGCCGTTCTCGTTGACGCCAATACCCGCGTCATCACCCAGGGCTTCACCGGCGCGCAGGGCACCTTCCATTCCGAGCAGGCCATCGCCTACGGCACCAAGGTCATGGGGGGCGTGACGCCGGGCAAGGGCGGCAGCCAGCACCTGAACCTGCCGGTGTTCGACACGGTGGCGCAGGCGCGGGAGGCGACGGGGGCCACGGCGTCCGCGATCTACGTGCCGCCGCCGTTCGCCGCCGACGCCATCCTGGAGGCCATCGACGCGGAGGTCGCGCTCATCATCTGCATCACGGAGGGCATCCCGGTGCTCGACATGGTGCGGGTGAAGCGGGCGCTGTCCGGCTCGGCATCCCGGCTGATCGGCCCCAACTGCCCCGGCGTCATCACGCCGGAGGCCTGCAAGATCGGCATCATGCCGGGCCACATCCACCGCCGCGGCACGGTGGGCATCGTCAGCCGCAGCGGCACGCTGACCTATGAGGCGGTGAGCCAGACGACGGCGGCCGGGCTGGGGCAGAGCACCTGCGTCGGCATCGGCGGCGACCCGGTGAAGGGCACCGACTTCATCGAGGTGCTGGAGATGTTCCTGGCCGACCCGGAAACCCAGAGCATCATCATGATCGGCGAGATCGGCGGCCAGAGCGAGATCGACGCCGCCGAGTTCATCGCCCGCAGCACGAAGAAGAAACCCGTCGTCGGCTTCATCGCCGGCGCCACCGCCCCGCCGGGCCGACGCATGGGCCACGCGGGCGCGGTGATCAGCGGCGGCAAGGACACGGCGGAGGCCAAGTTCGAGGCGATGCGCCAGGCCGGCATCCACGTCGCCGAAAGCCCGGCGGCGCTCGGCAGCACCATGGTCCGCGCCCTGCAGGGTTGACGGTCACGCGGGTGCTTTGGCCCGGCGTTCGCGCCGGGCCAGGCCAGCGTCCCGCCGCATGTGCGGCAAGGTGAGCGCGGCGCGGGCCTGGAGGGTCCGCGCGCGCAGCCGGTCCGGGCCCGCCCCGCCGTAGAACGGCCACAGCGCCGCGCTGATCAGCAGCGTCAGGGCGGTGATCGGCAGGGCCAGCAGGACTGCGCTCCGTCCATCCCGGACCCGGGGAGCGCGGACCGGGTTGCGGATCAGCGCGGCGGTATGCGTCGGCGCATGGACGCCCACGAAGTAGATCGCGAACGCCGTCAGCGGCGGCAATACGGCGAACATGGCGGCGAGCAGGCCCGGCACCGCCAGCAGCCGTCCTTGCCGGCGCAGCGCCGCCTGGCCGGCCCACGCGACGGCCAACGCAAGCCATGCCATCGCCGCCGCCCAAAGCCACTCCGGCAACTGCGGCAACGGCGTCACCGCAACCGTCTGGAACACGGCGGCGGTCGCCTCCGGGTGGGCCAGGGTCGGCATGGCAACCGGCAGGCCGCCCCGCACGATCACCTCAAGCCCATTGCCGCCCTTCGTGTCCTCCGTGCCGAAATGCCACACGGAGGCCGCCAGGAACCCGGCCAGCGTCAGTCCCGGCGTCCACCGCCAGGCCAGGAGCACAAGGGCGGACAGGCCGAGGTAGGGAAGGGAAAACACCGGGAACCAGGCCCGGCCGAACCGCGGGCGCAGCGCGGTCCGGGCAGCCTCGCCATCCAACGCGCCGTGCGGCACGCCGAGCACGATGATGGCGGCCAACGCGCACAGCCATTGAGCGCCGTGCGACAGAGCGGCGCTGAGGGTCAGCACCGCCCCGGCCAGCAGGATCGCAAGGGCCATCGGGCTTGGACGAGCCGCCGGCCCGGTCCCGGCCCAACCCGCGGCCGGGGTCATGAGGTCAGGCGGCCTTGCGCAGCGGCGCCGGGCGTCCGGATTCGGCCAGGTCGCGCTCCGTCATCTTCGCGTCGGACCTCACGGTCATCACGCCATAAACCACCTTGGACAGCACATCGAGGATGGCGATGCCCAGGACGCCGGCGGTGTCGCCGATCCAGTCGAGGCCGTCAGGCGCCAGGGCCAGGATGACCGGGTAGATCAGCCACAGGACCGAGAGGATGGTGGCATCGCGGCGGTAGTTCGCCCGCACGTCGTCCCGCTCCAGCGCGTTGGCCTGCATCTGCGAGATCCAGATGACGTAGTACACGCCCAGGAAGGCCGCGCAGGAGACGAGGAACCAGGTCCACTTGATCCAGGCCACCTCCGACGCGCCGAAGAAGAAGGCAGTGAGGATCATCATGAGGTCGGCCAGCACCACCCCGGCAACCGCCCCGGCCCGCTTCTCCCCGCCATGCATGGCAGTCATGGAGAGCGTCACCAGCAGCAGCGGCGTGGTGAAGGTCCAGTCGATGTAGCGGGCGTAGTAGAAGATGCGCCCGGCGCCGGTCGCCGCGTCCGCGCCCATGATGACCGCGCCCTGGCCGGTCGCCATCGCGAAGTAGGAGCAGGCGGCGATCAGCGGCACGATGCCGTGCAGCACCGTGTGCAGTTCCTCGGACGGCGTGCGCCGCTTGCCGGTCAGCAGGATGAACAGCCCGGCGCCCGTCATGATGAAGGTCGTCAGCCAAAGCAAAGTTTGCGAAGCCATGCGTCATGCCCGTCGAAGTGGAAGTGGAGACAGGGGGCACTTGGGACGCTTATGGCTTTTCGCACCTGCGAACACGCGAACGCGACTACGGCCGGTGCAGGGCCGCCCGGGGCCGGGTGAAGCTCAGCCGTCCGCCCTTCAAGCCCCAGAGCGGCTGCGCCACCGTGGCGACGGCCTCGGCCGCGTCCGCCGCGTCGAGGGCCACCAGGTCCGCCGCGTGTCCCACGGCGATGCCGTAGCCCGGCAGCCGCAGCAGCCGCGCAGCCGACCCCGTGACCATGTCGAGGCACCCCGCCAGCTCCGCCGGGCGCGCGACGTGGCAGACGTTGGCGTAGAGGTTGGCGATCCGGATCAGCGACCCGTCGCCGTAGGGCGTGAACGGGTTCAGCACGTTGTTGGTCGCGAGCGAGCAGGTGACGCCGGCCCGCCGCAGCGGCTCCGCCGGCACCACGCCGCGCGGCACGGCGTGGTCGTGGCTGCGGCCCATCAGGTACAGGTCGGTCGCCGGCAGGATCGTGACCGCCACCCCGGCGCGCGCCAGTTGCGCGGCGATGGCGTCGTAACGCGCCCGCGGCACCAGCGAGAGCTGCGTCGCGTGGCCCACCGCGACCCGGCCGCCCCAGCCGTATTCCTCGGTCTTGCGGCACACGTACTCGACCTGCATCCCGTCCGTGGTCTCGGCGAGGTCGAGGTGCATGTCGATATCGACGTCGAACTCCCGGGCCAGCGCGAAGATGCGGTCGATCTGCCCGCGCGGGTCGCTGTCGGTGTAGGGCACGGCGCCCAGCACCTGCGCGCCCTGCCGCAGCGCGTGTACCAGCAACGCCTCGGTTCCCGGGTTGTTGAGCAGCCCCTCCTGCGGGAAGGCGCACATCTGCATGTCCACCGCCCAGGCGTAGTCCCGCGCCAACTGGCGCACGCCCTCGAAGCCGACCGTGCCGATGCCGGGGTCCAGCTCGACGTGGGTGCGGACGTGCATGGTGCCGTGGGCGATGCAGCGTTCCAACGTGCGGCGCCCGCGGGCATACACGTCCTCGGCGGTGAAGCTCCGCTTGGCGGCGGCGGTCTCCCGCACCGCCTCCGCCAGCGTGCCTTCCTCGGCGCGGCAGCGGTCCAGGATGCAGGTCTTGTCGAGGTGGAGGTGCGTCTCGATCAGGCCGGGTACGACCAGGGAGTTCTCGGCGTCGATCTCCGGGCCGCCGCCGGGCAGCGCAGGCTCGATGGCCGCGATCCGGCCCGCCGCGATGCCGATGTCGCACCGGCGCAGCGCCGCGCCGTCGAGGATGGCGGCACGGCGAATGGTGAGGTCAAGCATCGGCGCCCCGCGTCAGGGCGCGCGCCGCTTGCCGAACAGCTCGAGGCGCATCGAGATGAGGTCGAACCCGAGCTGCTCCGCAATCGAGCGGATCAGCTTCTCGTGCTCGGCGTTCTTGAACTCCAGGACGTGGCCGGTCTCCACGTCGATCAGGTGGTGGTGCTGGCCGTGGTCGGTCGGCTCGTAGCGGGAGCGCCCGTTGCCGAAGTCGCGGCGGTGCAGGATGCCCTTCTCCTCGAACAGCCGCACCGTGCGATACACGGTGGCGATCGAGATGTGGGCATCGAGCTGCACGGCGCGGCGGTACAGCTCCTCGACGTCCGGATGGTCCTCGGCCTCCGACAGCACGCGGGCGATGACCCGGCGCTGCCCGGTCATCTTCAGCCCGTGCTCCATGCACAGCCGCTCGATGCTCTGTCCCGCCGGCTGGAACTGCGGGGTCGTCGCCTTTGCCGCACGGGCAGCCCTTGGCTTCAAGCCACCCTGCCGCGCCAGATCGCTCAATCGCACACTCCGGTTTCCGGCGCCCGGCTGGTCCAGGCGCCGTGCCTTCTTTGCGCCCGGGCGGCTGCTGGCGTCAAACACGATGTGGCACGCGGGCGCGCGGCGACGCATCAACGGGCCGCGACGCCCCCCGGCCGGCAGCCAGCAGCGCCGCGAGCACCACGGCATAGACCGCAAGCTGCATCCCCGCCGGGCGGTCGGCGTAGCCGACCAGCGCATGCAGCGCCCGGCCCGCGATGCTCTTCTCGTCCAGCACGGCGGAGCTGTCCCAAACCGGCCCGCCCCAGCCCGGCAGCAGGTCGGCCTGGATCAGGAAGCCCGCCGCCTGCGCCGCCATGCCGGCCGCCAGCAAGGACAGCATGACGTTGGTGACGCGGAAAAGCCGCCGGGTCGGGATGCTGAGGAGGCCGCGGTACAGCAGGGCTGCGACCGCGCCGCCGCCCAGCAGGCCCAGCACGCAGCCGCCCACCAGCGCCGCGCCGCCCTTGCCCCCGGCCGCGAGGCCATACAGGAACAGCACGACCTCCGACCCTTCCCGCAGGATCGCCACGCCGACCACCACGGCCAAGGCCAGCAGGGAACGGCGGCCCTCCGACACGGCGCGGCCGAGCGCCTGCATGTCGCCGGCCATCTCCCGCCCATGCCGGGCCATCCAGATGTTGTGCCAGCCGAGCATGGCGGCCGCGACCAGCAGGATGGTGGCGTCGAACACCTCCTGCCCGGAGCCTTGCAGGGCGTCGCCGATGGCGCCCGCGAACACCGCGACCACGCAGGCGCCGAGCAGGCCCCCCAGCACCCCGCCTGCGACCCATCCTGCCCGCCCGGCCATGCCGCGCGTGGCGCTGAGCACGATGCCCAGGACCAGCCCGGCCTCGAACACTTCCCGGAACACGATCAGCGCGCTTGCCGGCATGGCGCTACTCCCCGGCCACGATCAGCGCGCCGTGCGCCCGGTCCTGGTGGAACTCGTCGGCGAACAGGTAGCGCCCGGCGGCCAGCGGGCCGACCCGGATCGTCGCTTCCCGCCCGGCGGAGATGACCTTCTCCGCCCCCAGCTCGCGGCTTTCGAACTCGGCCGGCGTGTCGTCGGCGTTGTGCACGACCAGCACCAGCCGTTTGCCAGCCGGCACGGTGAGTTCGGCCGGGTCGAAGGCGTGGTCCTTGATCCTGGTGCGGAAGGTCAGCGGCTCGTCCACCCGGGCGGCCGGCGCCGCCATCAACGAGGCCAGGGCGGTGACGCCCAACAGGTAGAACCGCATGGAAACCGTCCCGAGGTGATTGCAAACGACTCTCATTTGCATTACTTCGGCGTCAGATGCAAGTGATTTGCAATTGGAGGCAGGCGATGCGGCAGCTTCGTGCGGTGTTGTGGGGCGGCTTGGCGGTGGTAGCGGCCGGGACGCTGGTGACGGCAGCGCGGCCGGGCGGCGCCGCGCCGGCGCTGCGCCCTGATTTCAGCGCCGCGACCTGCAACGCGCATCCTCCCCGGCTCGCCCACGCCTATGCCCGCGGGATCGGGTTCACGGCGCCGGGCAGCATCGTCGCCGCGGCCGACTCCGCCATCGACTCCGCCATCGACTCCGCCATCAGCAGCGAGGACCATGCCGAGCTGCTGTTCAAGCTGGGCCTGCTGGAAGGGCACCTGATGGTCGGGCGCGAGCTGATCGACGCCAGGCAGACGCAACTGGCCCTGCCGCATTTCGGCCACCCGATCCGGGAGCTGTATGACGATATCGCCGGGGAGCTGGCCCGCCGCGGCGTCACCGGCTTCGACGGCGAGCTGATCGCCTTGGAGGCGCTGGCCGCGGGCAAGCCGGCCGACCCGGCGACGGCGGCGCAGTACGGCAAGGTGATCGGCATCATCGCCGCCGTGCGCGCCACGGTGCCCGCCGGGCTGCTCGACAACGAACGCTTCATGCTGGGCGTGCTGGGGGAGGTCGCGACCATCTCCGCCGAGGATTACAGCGAGTCCATCGAGGGCGGCCGCATCGAGAAGCCGGTCGAGTACCACGACAGCCGCGGCTACCTGGCCTACGCCGACCGGGAACTGCGCCGCTTGGAAGGGCGTCCGGCCCTGCGCGGCGACCCGGGCCTGACCCTCGCGCGGGCCAAGCTCACGGAGATGCGCGCCGTCACCGGCCCGCTGCTGCCGCCGGAGCGCCCGCTGCTGTCGGTCGCCGCCTACAAGGCGATCGTCGCGCAGTTCAAGCAGGCGGCGGCGGTCGGCGCCTGACCCGGCGGCTGACTCAAGGACCTGATCGGGTGCACGGCGTTTATTCCGACACCGCCCTGGTGCTGCCGGGCGACTGGCTGGTCTGGCTGGCGACCAGCGCCGTCCGCGTGACGCTCTACCGGCTGCAGGGCTGGCACGGGCCGCTCCGGCTGCTGCATGTCGGCGGCAGCGCCGTGTTCTTCGGCGCCATCGTGCTGCTGGACCTGCGGCTGCTGGGCTTCCTGGGCCGGGACATCGCGCTCGACGCGCTGGCGCGGCTCGTGCTGCCCATCGCCCACGCGGCGTTCGCGCTTGCGATGCTCTCGGGGGTGCTGCTGTTCCTGTATGACCCGATCCAGACCGGCAGCCATAGCTGGTTCCTGCCCAAGCTGCTGCTGCTCGCCGCCGCCCTGGCCAACGCGGCGGCGTTCAGCTTTCCCAAGCGCATCGGCCTGCGCCGCATCGGCGGCGGCGCGCTGACCCGGCACGCCCGGCTGGCCGGCGTCCTGTCGCTGGTCCTGTGGGCCGGCGTGATCGCCACCGCGACCGCGAACCATGAGGAGCGGCCGCTGGTGCGGGGGCGCAGCATCAGCCGCCCGTCCCTGAACCCAGCCTCCCTGCATATGGAATAAAATCCGCGAAAAGGGATTAACAGCCGGGCGGGATGGACTCATGGTGTCGGCGCCCCCCTTGCCGGAGCTTGCGTGACGACTCGGCCGCTTCGCACCCATCAGGCCCACGTGGCCGCCATCGTCCAGGCCATCGCCGCCGGGGAGGCGTCCGACGTGGCCGACATCCTGGCGGCCGTGACGCCCGGCGGCGGCAAGAGCCTGCTGCCGGTGATCGCCGGCTCGGCGCTGGCCCGGGCGGGCGTCATCGACCGCATCTGCTGGGTGGTGCCGCGGGACAGCCTGCGCCTGCAGGCGGAGGAGGCCTTCGCCGACCCGGCCTGGCGCACCGCCTTGGGCCACGCCCTGTCGGTCCGCGCCGCCGGCAACGACCCGGACCCGTGCCGCGGCCTGGCCGGCTACGTCACGACCTACCAGGGCGTCGCCGCCGCCCCGGACCTGCACCTGGCCGAGTTCCGCCGTCACCGTTACCTGCTGATCGTGGACGAGGTGCACCACCTGCCGGCGCTGTCCGACATGACGCCGGAGCCGCCGGTGCCGGGTGCCGATCCGGGCGCCGACGAGGCCTCCGGCTGGAGCCGCGCCTTGCAGCCCTTGCTGGAGACCGCCCGGCTGCGGCTGCTGCTGTCCGGCACGCTGGAGCGGGCGGACGGGCGCGGCATCCTGTGGCTGCCGTACCGCGCCGGGCGGCGGACGGCGACGCGGGAGGTGGACATGGCGGCGCCGGGCTGGGCCGTGGTCGGCTACAGCCGCGCCCAGGCCCTGGCCGAGCGCGCCGTG
Source organism: uncultured Acetobacteraceae bacterium (assembly GCA_964246905.1). GTDB lineage: Bacteria > Pseudomonadota > Alphaproteobacteria > Acetobacterales > Acetobacteraceae > CAHJXG01. The sequence continues at coordinate 13,318 of CAXTTB010000042.1, forward strand.
CTGCCGGTGACGTTCGGGGCGCTGGACGGGGAGGCGCGCTGGCTCGACCCGGAGGTCAAGCAGCCCGACGGGTCGCCGGGCGAGGTCGGGCCGCACCGGCTGTTCGGGCATTGGCCGACCGAGACGACGCGCCCGGCGCTGTTTACAGCACTCCGCACCGGCTTCGCCGACGAACTGCTGCGCCAGGCGTTCGACGCGACCCGCCGGCTGCGCGCCGGGCGCCGGGCGGAGCGCGGGGAGGGCAGGGGCCTCGGCAAGCTGCTGGTGGTCGCCCCGGACCAGGCCGCCGCCCGGCGTTACCAGGAGGTCGTGCGCGGCTGGGTGCCGCGGGCGCAGCAGGACACGGTGCGCCTCGCCACCAGCGACGAGCGCGACAGCCGGGAAACGCTGGCGAGCTTCCGCCTCCGGACCGAGCCGACGATCCTGGTCACGGTGGCGATGGCCTATGAAGGGCTGGACGCGCCGGAGGTCGCCGTAGTCGCGGCGCTGACCCACATCCGCAGCCGCCCGTGGCTGGAGCAGATGGTCGCCCGCGCCACCCGCGTCGATCCGCACGCCGGGCCGTATGCCGGGCAGCGCGCCCTGGTGTTCCACCCGGACGACCCGCTGTTCGCCCGCTTCCGCCACCGGATCGAGACGGAGCAGGGCACGCTGGCCCGCACGCCGAAGCCGAAGCGGCAGAGCCAGCTCCCGCTTTGGCTGCAGGACCGCCTGGATGCGGCGGAGCGGGCGGGCC